>CAXTTR010000383.1:0-3151 GCA_964247215.1 uncultured Sphingomonadaceae bacterium | reverse complement strand
ATACAGAAGCCGCGGGTGCCGCCTGAGAAGCGCCCGTCGGTGATCAGCGCGACCTTGTCGCCCATGCCCTGCCCGTACAGCGCCGCGGTGGTCGACAGCATCTCGCGCATGCCGGGCCCGCCCTTGGGGCCTTCGTAGCGGATGACCAAGACCTCGCCCTCCGCATAGGCTTTGGTCTCGACTGCGGCGAAGCAATCCTCCTCGCAGTCGAAGACGCGCGCCGGGCCGCTGAAATGAAGCTTCGCCATGCCCGCCACCTTCACGATCGCGCCATCAGGCGCGAGGTTACCGCTCAGCCCGACGACGCCGCCGGTCGGGCTGAGCGGGTTCGTCACTAGCCGGACAACGTCCTGATCGGCGTGCCAGACAGTCGCTTCGAGGTTCTGCGCGATCGTCCGGCCGGTGACGGTCATGCAGTCGCCGTGCAGGAAGCCGCCGTCGAGCAAGGTCTTCATCACCATCTGGACGCCGCCGGCTTCGAACAGGTCCTTGGCGACATAGCGCCCGCCGGGCTTGAGGTCGGCGATGTACGGCGTCCGCTTGAAGATCTCGGCGACGTCGAACAGATCGAACGCGATCCCCGCCTCCGCCGCCATCGCCGGCAGGTGCAACGCGGCGTTGGTTGAGCCGCCGGTTGCCGCGACCACGGTTGCTGCATTCTCAAAAGCTTGGCGCGTACAGATGTCACGCGGCCTGAGCTGGTGTGCGACAAGCTGCATCACAGCTTCGCCACTGGCGCGCGCATATTCGTCGCGGCTGACATACGGCGCGGGCGCACCCGCCGAGCCGGGCAGCGCGAGGCCGATCGCTTCCGATACACACGCCATGGTGTTCGCGGTGAACTGACCGCCACATGCACCCTCGCCGGGGCAGGCGACCTTCTCGAGCGCGATCAGCTCGTGCAGCGGACAGCCGCCGGCGGCATACTTCCCGACCGCCTCGAACACGTCGACGACGGTAACGTCGCGTCCTTGGAAGCGGCCCGGCAGGATCGAGCCGCCGTACATGAAGACGCTCGGCACGTTGAGCCGCAGCATCGCCATCATCAGACCGGGCAGCGACTTGTCGCAACCGGCAATGCCGACCAGCGCGTCATAGCTATGGCCGCGCATCGTCAGCTCGACCGAGTCGGCGATGACCTCGCGGCTGACCAGCGACGATTTCATACCTTGGTGGCCCATCGCGATACCGTCGGTGACGGTGATCGTCGTGAACATTCGTGGCGTGCCCCCACCCGCGCTGACCCCTTCCTTGGCGACGCGCGCCTGGCGGTCGAGCGCGGTGTTGCACGGCGCCGCCTCGTTCCAGCACGACACGACGCCAACGAACGGCTTGGCGATATCCTCTTCGGTCAGGCCCATGGCGTAGTAATAGGACCGGTGCGGCGCGCGCTCAGGGCCGACAGTAACGTGGCGGCTCGGCAGCTTCGACTTGTCGAAAACGGTCATGCAGAATCCCCCAGAGAAAGCGTGAGCGCCGCCGCGACATGCCGGATCGTCTGCCCGAGCACCTGCGCCCAGTGCGCTATGCCTGCCGCGTCCGCCAGCTGATCCTGCCGAACCTCGAAGCCGAGGTAGGCAATGTGAGCGGCTTCGGCGTGGCGGTTCATCGTGTAGTTCAGGTCGCGGCCCGAATAAGGCTGATTGTCACCGGCTTCGAAGCCTTGCTCGTGCAGGTACGCGATGCCGAGCGCGGCGGCACGATTGTCGCGATTGTACAGGACGGCGACCGGCCACAGCCGCGCCTCATCGGGGCGGCTGGCGAGCCGCGGCGTGAAGCTGTGGACCGAGACGATCAGCGACGGCCGGCCAGCCTCGACGGCAGCTTCGATCGCGGCGTGATAGGGCACGAAGTACCGTTCAATCCGGCGCTGCCGCTCGCCGGCCGGCAGTCCGACATTGCCCGCGATGACGCGTCCGTCGCTCAGCTCAGGGATGAGGTCGGCGCGCTCGAGCTCACGATTGGGGTCGATAACCAGCCGCGACACTTCGGCGAGGATTGCCCGGCAGCCCAAACCGGCCTGCAACGCGCGGGTCAGGGCGGCGCTGCCAAGGTCGACGGCGATGTGCTCACCCAGCCACGCCACTGGAATGCCGAGGTCGATACCAGCGGGTACGACATTCGAAGCGTGGTCGGCGACCAGAAGCAAGCTCATACGCCGAACCGCGCCGCACGCTTCGCGAGGAACGCGCCGACACCTTCAGCGAAGTCGGGCCCCTCAAAAGCAGCATCGAATGCAGCGGCGGAGGCGCTGTCGTCGTCACAAGCACCGTCGAGAATGCGGCGCACGAGCGCTTTGGTCGCGCGTTGGGTATGTGACGAGCCGGCGATAATTGATCGAGATAAACCGTCGATGGCGGCATCGGCATCGTCGACCAGCACCTGCACGAGGCCGATGCGTAACGCCTCCGCCGCGTCGATTAGTGCCGCGGTATAGAGCAGCCGCTTGGCGTGCGCCGGGCCGATCAGGTCGACCAGCAGCTTGGTATCGTGCAGCGGATAGACCAGCCCGAGCTTGGCGGGCGTGATCCCCAACCGCGCCGCCGCAGTCGCCACGCGCAGGTCGCATGCCAACGCAATGCCGCAGCCCCCGCCGATGCAGTCGCCCTCGATCAGCGCTATTGTCGGCTTGGGCGCGTTGGTAAGCGTCACCTGAGTCGCGCGCATCGCCGCCTGATTGGCGTTGCGCCACCCCGGATCGCGTGAATATGCGGCGAACTCGGCGATATCGGCACCAGCACAGAACGGCCCGGGTACTGCCGCCTGCACGATCAGCAGCCGCACCGCGGAATCCGCCATGGCCGCGTCGACCAGTACGGGAAATGCTTCCCACATCGACTGGTCGAAAGCATTGCGCCGCGCTGGCCGATCGATGATCAGCCGCGCGACGCCGCCGGTTATGCTGAGGTTGAGCGAGGTCGTCACTGCGGCTGTCATACGCGATGCACGCGCGTTGACAACAACGTCCGGCATTCGCGGCTGAGCCGCTCGTCAAGGCGGGCCGACAGCAATCGCGATCGGCCTGCGAACTTAACCTATTGCGCCGAAGCGGATGCCGACGGCAGCGTTGCGAGGTCGAGCTTGAGCGCCTTGGCGGCCGCGGCAAACTTCTGCCCAGCCTCGAACTTGGCGTTATCGGCGCACAGCTTCT
>CAXTTR010000382.1:0-3158 GCA_964247215.1 uncultured Sphingomonadaceae bacterium | reverse complement strand
GTTCAGGGTCGAGCCCGGCGATCGCGGTCGGCAGCAGGATCATGTCGCCGCGCCGCAGCGTGACGCCATCGCGCTCGATGTCGCGGGCCACCATCCGCGCCTCGGCGACGACCGGGAACCGGCGGAACAGCTCCTCGACGCCCCGGTCGATGCGGTCGGGTGCATCGGTGAGTTGCTGGACATGATCGGGATTGCCGCCAAGATAGATCATGAAGAAGCTGAGAAAGTTGACGACGGTGTCGAGCCCGGCGAGCAGCAGCAGGGCAATCAGGCCAAGTTCTTCAGCCGGCGTCATCGCGCGGTCACCAAGGTCCGAGTTGATCATCATGGTGATCATGTCGTCGCCCGTGCCGCCGCGCCGAGCCTCGATAACGGGGCGCAGGTAATCGAAGAAGCCCTGGTTTGCCGTATCGAGCGACACTGCCATCTCCGCCGGCGTCGCGCCATCGGGACGCGTCATCTGTGCCGCCATCTGCTTCAGCCTGTCGGCATCAGACATCGGCAGGTCGGCAAGTGCCATGAACACCCGGATCGGAAAAATTTGGGCGAAATCCCGCGTGAAGTCGCAGTTACCGCGGACTTTCAGCCCCTCGATCAGCTCGATCGCGATACCGCGCACCTGGGTCTCTACCCGGCGCATTTCCTGCAGGTTCAGCCCCTTGTTGAGCACCTTGCGAAACGGCGTGTGTTCGGGCGGGTCCATCCGCGTCGGAATCATCTCGTACTTCTCGCCAGCCTCCTTCGGCAAGAAGATGACCTCGGAAGAGTAATGCTCGGGGTCCTCGTAGATATCCTGAATCCACTTGGCGCGGGTCGCGATCCAGTGACCGCCGGTGCGCGGCGTCCACACGAGGTTGGGCGTGCCGGGCGCAAGCAATCGGGCCCACGCCTCGTGGTAGCCATCATCGATGCCCGGTGGCGCATACATGTCGATATCGACGACACGGTCGTGGGGAACATTCCCGGGTCTCTCAACCCGAACTGCCGTAGCCATGCTGTCGCTCCTTGAAAAGTCGGGCCTTAAAGTTCGGGGTCGATGACCGCTTTGATCACCGTGCCGCGATGAACCGCGTCGAGCGCCTTGCCGGCATCCGCGATCGCAAAACGGTGGCTGACCAGCGCCGCCAGCGGCACGCGGTCCTGCCACTGCGCCGCGAGATGCATCGCGCCGTGATAGTGCTTCGGCTTGGGGAACGACGCTCCCGCTACGGTCAGGTTTTTGGTCGTCATGTCGCGCGGCGAGATTGGCTGCGTGCCGATCGCGCCCCACAGCCCGAGGATGATATAGCGCCCGTGGATCCCGGTCAGGTCGACGCCTTCGGGGAACGCCGGAAGCGCCCCGGCAGCCTCGACGACCAGCGTCGGCCCGGCTGGTCCGGTAAGGTCATAGATCTGCCGGCGACGCTCGGCGGCGCTGTCCTGCAGTGATACCGTCGCCGTTGCCCCCAATGAACGCGCGACCTCCAGCCGTTCGGGGACGCCGTCGATCACGATGACATCGCGCGCGCCGGCCTGCGCCGCGACCAGAATTGCCGCCAGACCGACGGGCCCCGCGCCTTGGACGACGACACTTTCGCCGACGCGCACCGGTCCGCAGCGGTCGAAGCCGCGCAACACGGTCGGCAGCGCGCAGCCGAGCGCAGCAACGGCAAGCGGATCGGCACCGGCGGGCAGCTTGAAGAACGCCAGCCCGCTCGGCAGCCACGCGTAATCGGCATAGCTCGCCCAGTTCGGCTTGTTGGCATGTTCGAAGAAACGGGAGTTGTCACACGGCGTCTCGTCGAGAACGATGCACGAATGGCAGCGGTGGCACGCCGCGATGGGCGACCAATAGACCAGATCGCCCATTGCTATAGGTTCGCCCGCATAGTCGGTGGTTACTCCGGGACCGAGCTTTTCGACCCTGCCAACGCCTTCGTGTCCTAGAATGATCGGGAAGGGCATGACCCCAGCTTCGCCGCTTGTGATATGAACGTCAGAGCCGCACACCCCGCCGAGGACGACACGCACCAGGGCACCACCCGGCTCGGGATCGGCAATGTTTACCGTCCATGTCTCAAGCCGATTGGGTTCGACGAGAACGGTTGCGCGTCCGCTGGTCATATCACTCCCCTGGCTATTAATGTGCCGTGTTCGGCATCGGACTTCACTACTTGTCAGGCAGCGATTGCCGCCGGTGCCGGCATCCGGACCTTGGGGCAAACCTCGGTCGCAAGCCGCCGCAACGATTCCTCCCAAGGCTTCGGATCATCGATGCTGTCGTGCTGGTTGACGACGATCTGACCCCAGCCGCCGACCTGATCGGCAAGCTTCTCAAGCTTTTCGATAGCGGTTTCGGGCGAACCGCACAGCACGACATGCTCGGCCAGAAAATCTTCGTCGATCGCGTCGGGCGTGATGTCGACGCCCGAGTCGGCGACGATGCCATCGAACAGTCCGAACTTGACGTAAATCTCCTTAAGATACTTCGCCCAGGTCTGCGCCATGCCGCTTTTCAGGAACAGCCGCTTCGCCTCCGCGTCGGTGTCGGCAATGAACACATCGCGGCAGACCCGGTAACGGCTGCGGTCGGCGACGCGGCCATTGGCATGCATCGCGGCTTCCCAAGTGTTCCAGTGTGCACGCATTTGCGGAGTGCCGCCAAAGAACGAGATTGGACTGTAATCGCGCTCGCCCGCGAACTTCATCGACGACGAGTTCATCGATAGCCCGGTAACCGCGATCTCAAGCTTGTCACGGCCGCCGTAAGGGCCATTATCGGCAATAATCACGTCGTATTCGGGCATCGTTTCCTTGCCGGGAAAACCAGCCTGGAAGAACTGACCCTTTTCCAGGAACGGCTGGCGCTCCCAGACGCGCTCCATCAGGCGCAGTGCCTCGAGCTGGCGCGGCGGCAGGCCGGAGATGTTGTCGAACCCGTGCAGGACCGCGTCGGTATGGTGGCCGCCTGGCGCGACGCCTAAAAAATACCGGCCCTCCATCACCTGGCTCAACCAGCCGATACGAATCGCCAGCGTCGCCGGGTCATGGTAGGGCAGTAAATGCGCCATCGGCGCGAAACGGATGCGCTTGGTGGTCTGCGCGCAGGCGGCGATGATCGCGTCGGGCATCGGAATATTCTCCCAGCCCAGCGTGTAGTGCTCGCCGATCATGAAGTC
>CAXTTR010000381.1:0-3177 GCA_964247215.1 uncultured Sphingomonadaceae bacterium | reverse complement strand
AGGCAGCAATCCCGTTACCGCCATACGGGCAGGCGGCGGAACAGGGGACGCTGGTATAACGGCCGAAAGCGACGCAAAAGCGACAGGTATAAGCGCATAATCGCAAGTATCTAGAGCATGTTAGCCTGAGTAGATCGCGCCCGCATCACCCGGAGACAGCGGCAGTTTACCCAGTTGCTGTTCTCATCAGCTATTACAATCACGCCCCAACGTAATCTGCTAATATACCGGTATGGTTCATGCTGTCAAGCCCGGAGTATCCGTTGTGATCAAGCGGGTTTCGGCGTCCCAGGTTCTGCCTGTTTTCAGCAGGGCATTGGCGAGGTTTGAACCCACCCCGCAAATGCCGTTGCCAAACTTGACAAAATCATCCAAACCGGTTAGTACGCGTGGATGACGACTTCTTCCACACCCTCGTTCATGCCAATTTGGATGCCGTCGGGAAGTCCGTTCGGCACTCGCGGCGGCGGAAGATACCGGAGGACCCTATGGACGGGTCACCACTTTCACGATCTTTGGAATATTACTACCGAGTTTTGGGGCACCGCTCACGTCACCATCCGGAGCAGCGTTTCGAGGTGGTCGGCCTCGCTCGCCGGCTTGTCGAGCCGGATGCGCGAAATGCGCGGGAAGCGCATCGCCAGCCCGGATTTGTGGCGCGCTGACTTGTGCAGCGAGTCGAACGCGACCTCGAACACCAAAGTCTTTTCGACCTCGCGGACGGGTCCGAAGCGTTGCGTCGTGTGATTGCGGACGAACTTGTCGAGCATCGCAAGCTCGGTGTCGGTGAAGCCGCTGTACGCCTTGCCGACCGGCAGCAGCTCGCCGCCAGCGGCGGGGTCGGCGGTCCAGCAGCCGAAGGTGTAGTCGCTGTAAAAGCTCGACCGTTTGCCGTGGCCGCGCTGCGCGTACATCATCACGCAGTCGGCCACCAGGGGCTCGCGCTTCCACTTGTACCACAGCCCGGTGCGGCGGCCGGCGACGTAGGGACTGTCACGGCGCTTGAGCATGACGCCCTCGATCGCGGCGTCGCGGGCACCCAGCCGGATGTCGCCGAGCGCGGCGAAACTCGGCGCGTCGATGACGGCGGAGATGTCGAAACGGGCGGGGTCGAGGTGGGGGACAGCGGTTTCGAGCCGGGCCCGCCGCGCGGTCCACGGCAGCGCGCGCAGGTCGTCGAGACCGTCGAACAGGATGTCGTAGATGCGGACGAAGGCGGGATAGTCGAGCAGCGCCTTGGCGGTCACCGACTTGCGCCCGAGCCGCTGCTGCAGCGCGTTGAAGCTCGCCGCTTCGCCGCCCTGCACGTCGCCGCGTACCAGCAGCTCGCCGTCGAGCACACCGGGCCAGTGGAACGCGTCGGCGATCTCGGGGAAGCTGCCGGTGATGTCGTCGCCGGCGCGGCTGAACAGGCGGGTCTGCCCGGCGACATGAACGAGCTGGATGCGGATGCCGTCCCACTTCCACTCGGCCGCATAGTCGTTCAGGTCGACCTCGGTGTCCTCGAGCGGGTGCGCCAGCATGAACGGCCGGAACACCGGCACGCTGGCGTGGGTCGGCTGCGCCGCACCGTCGCCCCACGCGAACAGCGTCGTGTACGGCGCGTGGATGCCGTGCCACAGCTCCTCGACCGCATCGACGTCGACGTCGAACGCCTGCGCGAACGCGGTCTTCGCCAGCCGGCCCGATACCCCGGCGCGCAGCGCCCCGGTGGCGAGCTTGAGCAACGCGTAGCGGCCGTTGCTGTCGAGCCGGTCGAGCAGCTCGCGCATGACGCGCGGCGCATCGGTGCGGGCCAGCGTCTGCAGGCGGTCGACAACCTCGCCGAGGCTCGGCGGCGGCAGCGGGCTAGGCGTCAGCGGCTCGGGCCACAGCAGCGCACAGGTCTCGGCGAGGTCGCCGACATAATCGTAGCTCATCGCCAGCAGCACCGGGTCGATGCGCTCTTCGAGCAAGGTGCGGATCAGCTTGGGCTGCACCGCCTTCAGGCTGAGGTCGCCGGTCAGCGCCGCCAGTGCCCAGCCGCGATCGGGGTCGGGCGTGGCGCGCAGGTAATCGCCGATCGCCCGCAGCTTGGCGTTGCGCGACCGGGTATAGACGAGCGCGTCGAGCAGGGCGGCGAAGGCTTGCATGGCGCGACTAACGTAAGCGGCACGCGAAACGGTGCAATGCGGTCAGAAACCGGTGCCGAGGGTGAGTGCGACACCGCTGCCCGGCGCGGCATTTCCGGCGACCCGCTGCCGATAATCAACCGCGAGATCGACCGGCAGCGTCGCGCGAGCCCAGTGCAGCCGCAGCATCGGGCCGGTATCGATGCGGCCGGTTGTGGTCAGCCGGTTGTGCTGAACGCCAGCCCAGACGCCTGCGCCCGGGGTCAATGTGAAAGCGGGCGCGATGGTGACCGGGTAACCGCCGCGAAACTGCGCCGCGGCGAACAGTGTTGGGTGTGCGATGCCGACGATGCCGGTCTCGCCGTAGCCGTCGAGCGCCACCGGCCCGATCCGCGCCGTGCGCCCGCCCGCCAGCCGCAGTGTCCAATCGTGACGGCCGCCCGCACCGAGCGCGATCAGCCGCTCGGCGCTGAGGCTGACTCCGGGCAGCAGCCGCCAGCGCACGCCGGCCGCCGCCTCGGCCTGGCGCTGGTCGAGGCTGGCGCTGCCGGTAACCCGCGCGGTCAGGTCGAGCGGCCGTCGTGCGAGCGGGTCGAGAGCAAACGCCAGCGCCGCGGCGCTCTGGCTGCCGCCAAGCAGCGGGGCGCTGCCTGGGGAAGGAGTGGTCAAGTGGCTGCTGTCTCCCGAACGCACGAACACATAGGCGCCGCCCGACCAGCGCTGGCCGAGAGTGTGACGCGCCACCGTCCAGGCGGCCGCGTGCGGATCGGCGCTGTCCAATGCCAGCGCCGCATCGAAGTCCTCAGCTGCAAGGCGCCGGTTGCCGGCGGTGAGTGCTGCATAGGCGCTCGCGGCAAGGCTGAAGGCGGTGCGTGGGGTGGCCGGCCGCGGCACACGCGTACCGGTTCCCGCGGGGGGCGCTGGTTCGGCCTCGACACGCGCCAAGGCTCGTGCAGGTTCAGCTGAGGACTGTCGAGCGACAGGTCCTGGCTCCGCCGCGGGTCGTGACCGCGTTGCTCGCGCCAGTTCGCTGATCGTTTCAGGCGGTGCTGGAGCTGCTCCGCTA
>CAXTTR010000380.1:0-3181 GCA_964247215.1 uncultured Sphingomonadaceae bacterium | reverse complement strand
GCCGCGGCAAACTTCTGCCCAGCCTCGAACTTGGCGTTATCGGCGCACAGCTTCTCGCCTGTCTGGATGAACATCAACGCCTTGCGCTGTGCGGCGACGTCGGTTGCAGCATCGGCAGCCGTGCGCAGTTGCACCGGCGTCGTCGAGCAGTTCGTGGCGGTGGCGGCATGCGCCGGGCTGATTGCGGCACCGACAAAGAGCGCACTGACGGCGATGGCGATCGGCGCGGCGATAAGGAAGCGGGTAAACATGACATCTCTCCTGCGAATGGACCGAAGCCCGCGCTGACCGGCCCTGGTCAACTGAGTAGCAATCTAAGTATCACTCAGTTAGACGTCAAGGCCGTTTCGAGCGCCAATCAAAATAATTGAGCATGACTCATGCTGCAATGCAACAACTCAACGCAATGTCGTCGCGACTGACCACCATTCTGCATGAGCGGTTGCGATCCGATCGCGTGCGGCTTCACAACTGGCCGCATCCGCGAACAGGCCAAAGCACGTCGCGCCCGAGCCCGACATCCGGCTCAGTGCCGCCCCAACTTCATCGAGCGCGGTCAAAACGCGCGTCAGAGTCGCGTTGATGGCCGAAGCCGGCGTCGTCAGGTCATTGCGTAGGTCAGCGAGCGGCAGCGCGGCGTCAAGCGGACCACGGTCGACCCTGTCCCAGCCGGCGAACACCGGCCCGGTCGGCATCGCAATGCGCGGGTTGACCAGCAGGATCGGCGTGCCTGCCAGGGTCGCGCCGGGAGTGTTAGCGCCAGCCGCGCCTGTGTAGGGCATCAGCACTTCGCCGCGGCCGTAGCCGAGCTGCGGTGTCCCGAACACGCAAGCGGGAACATCTGCACCCAACGCACTGCCAAGCTCTGCAAGGCGCGCCAGCGGCCAGTCCAGCCCCCACAACCGGTTGAGCAGTCGCAACGCCGCCGCCGCATCCGCCGAGCCGCCGCCAAGACCCGCCGCAACGGGAATGCGCTTGGTCAGCATCAGCGCCGCGCCGTCCGCCACTCCCGCCGCCTCGGCCAGCGCCCACGCGGCGCGAAGCACGAGGTCGTCGGCCGCCCCGACCGCTCCGGCAAACTCGCCCTCGGCCGTCAGCGTCAGCGCGTCAGCAGCGGTCCCGGTCAGCTTGTCTCCGAACTCGGTGAACGCGAAGATCGTCTCCAGATCGTGATAACCGTCGTCGCGACGGCGCCGGACATGCAGCGCGAGATTCACTTTGGCCGGAGCCATTTCGACAACAACGCCGGTGCGAGCCGATTCGTGAGCCTGCGCCACTTAGACCAAACCGGCCGTTTCAGCTCCCGCTTTGGTCAGCCTCACGGCCTCGGCGTCGTGGCCGCTGGCACCGCCGCCGGTGCCTGCACCAGCGCCACATCCATCCCGTAATCGAGCTTGGTCTTCACCCCCGCCAGCTGCGCCTCCGGGATGCCGAGATCGATTGCGGCACGCCACCGGAACCGCGCTTCGAGCTTGCGGCCGACCCGCCAGTAGGCGTCGCCGAGGTGGTCGTTGATCGCCGGGTCACCCGGCTCGGCAGTCACCGCGCGCTCCAGCGTCGCCACCGCCTTGTCATATTGCCCGGTGCGGTAATAGGCCCAGCCGAGCGAGTCGACGATGAAGCCGTCACCGGGCTTGAGCTTCGCCGCCGCCTCGATCAGCGCCTGCGCCTCGGGCAGCTTCCGGCCGCGGTCGAGCAGCGCATAACCAAGATAGTTGAGCACCACCGGCTCCTGCGGCGACAGCTTGAGCGCCTGCCGCAAATCCGGCTCGGCATGGCCGAAGTCGCCCGCCTGCTCGTAGGCACTGCCGCGCAGGAAATACAGGCTCCAGTTCTCCGCCCCGGCCGCTTCCCCTGCCCCATTGAGCGCCAGCGCCCGGTCGTATGCCTTCACGGCGTCGGCATAGCGCGATGCCCTGCGGTCCAAGTCGCCCAGCCGCGCCCAGTCCTCGCTCGTCGCACCGCGCGCGTTCGCCGCCGCTTCGAGCAGCGGCCGCGCTTCCGCCTCGCGTCCGGCATCCGCCAGCACCAGCGCCCGGCGGCTCGCCGCCAGCGGCCGCAGCGCATCGCGTTCGGGCACATGCGAGTAGGCCGCCAATGCCGCGTCGGTCCGCTCGCCGCGCGCCAGCACGTCGCCCGCGATCAGCCACGTCTCCGGGTATTCCGGAGCGAGGAACGTCGCCACCCGCGCGAACACCAGCGCCAGCGGCACCGGTTTCTCGCGCGCCAGGTCGGTCGCCAGCCGCGCCGCCAGCCACGCCACCCCCTGCCGCGGCTCGGCGACGAGGTTGACCGCCAGCGGCTTGCCCGCATTCAATCGAGCTCTCGCCGCATCGAGCTGCGGTTCGCCGCTCTCGGTCCCCAGCGTCTTTGCCGCGAGGTCGGCATGCCCCGCCCCCTGCTGCGCCGCCGCGGCCGCGATCCGCAGCCGCACGACATGCTCGCCAACCCCCGCCAGCAGCGTCGCATAATCCGCCGCCGCCGCGTCATAGCGCTTTGCCGCCGCCAGCATCGCGGCGCGGTGCTCGGTCACATAGCTGCGCGCGAAACCCTCGAACTTGCCCGGATCGAGCAGCGCCACCGCGGCATCGGTCTGCCCGCGCCCGTACAGCGTCCACGCCGCCACGACCGGCGCGACCACCGCCGCATAGCCCGCATCCGCCAGCCCCGGCCGCGCCGCATCGGCGGCGTTCCAGTCGCGCCGCTGCAGCGCCTCGGTCAACCGCAGCAGCGCCACCGTCGAATCGCCGTGCCCGCTCGCCGCCAGCTGGTTCGCCAGCGCCACCGCGAGCTTCTGGTCCCCCGCCGCCACCGCGAGATCGAACGCCCGCCGCGCCAGCACCGGATCACCCGGAGCCTCGCGCCGCGCCGCCTCGAAATACCGCGCCGCATCGGGCAGCCGGTCGCTCGCATAGGCGAACCGCCCCAGCACATAGTCCCGGTCGGGACTCGCCGCCGGCCGCGGCAGCGCCTGCGCCGCACTCGGCAGCACCGCCGCCATCGCCATCAGCACACCAGATATCGAATACCGGATCATCGCCGCATAGTGGCGGAGTGCAGTCGATTTGGGAAGTGGTGCGAGACTGCGGGCGGCTTGGCTTGTTTACCGGCGGCCAGAAGCCTGTGTGGCGCTGCTGCTCCGGGTCGAAATGGTTCGGAAGGTTACTCAAAAGCGACAGGT
>CAXTTR010000379.1:0-3188 GCA_964247215.1 uncultured Sphingomonadaceae bacterium | reverse complement strand
ACCCCCGCACCTGTCCCGTCCCGCGCACCACGTATTTGTACGTCGTCAGTCCCTCGAGCGCCACCGGCCCGCGCGCGTGCAGCCGCCCGGTGGCGATGCCGATCTCGGCGCCAAAGCCGAACTCGCCGCCATCGGCGAACTGCGTCGAGGCGTTGTGCAGGACAATCGCGCTGTCGACCTCGGCGAGAAACCGGGCAGCAGCGACCGGGTTCTCGGCAACGATCGCATCGGTGTGGTGTGAGCCATGCGCGGCGATGTGGCTGACCGCGCCGCCGATGCCGTCGACCAGCGTCGCGGCGATTACCGCGTCGAGGTATTCGGTATCCCAATCGGCGTCATGGGCTGGAGTCAGTCGAGCGTCGAGCCTGCGCAGCTCGGGACACACACGCACCTCGCAGCCGCCGTCGAGCAGCGCGGTCAGCAACGCCCCCGGATCGGCATAGCCGCGGTCAATGAGCAGCGTCTCCGCCGCGCCGCAGACGCCGGTACGCCGCAGCTTCGAGTCGAGGACGATGGCGCGCGCCTTCGCCGGATCGGCCGAGGCGTCGACATAGACATGGTTGATGCCGTCGAGGTGCGCCAGCACCGGCACGCGCGCCTCCGCCTGGACGCGCGCGACGAGGCCTTTGCCGCCACGCGGGATCAGCACGTCGATCAGCCCGTGCGCGGCGAGCATCGCCCCGACGAGCGCGCGGTCGGTGCCGGTCACCAGCTGAACGGCATCGGCGGGCAGGCCTGCCGCGGCGATGCCCTCGGCCAGCGCCGCATGTACCGCGCGGTTCGAATAGGCCGCCTCCGAGCCGCCACGCAGGATGCAGGCGTTGCCCGCCATCAGGCACAACGCGCCCGCATCGGCGGTGACGTTGGGGCGGCTTTCGTAGATGATCCCGACGACGCCGAGCGGGACGCGCACGCGCTCGAACTGGAGACCGTTGGGCGTCGTCCACGCGTCGATCTGGTGGCCGACCGGGTCGGTAAGCGCGGCTACGGTCTCCAGGCCCGTCGCCATGCTCTCGATGCGCGCCGGGGTCAGCAGCAGCCGGTCGCGGAGCGCGGCGGACAGCGCGGCCGCTGCCGCCATGTCGCGGGCGTTCGCATCGAGGATGCCGCTGGCTGACGCGCGGACCCGAGCCGCTGCCGCCCGCAATGCAGCCGCCTTCGTCGCCGTCGGCGTCTGGGCCAGCACGGCGGCGGCCTGGCGCGCCGCCCGGCCCATCACTGCAATGATGTCCGCCGCGCTCATACCAGCACCAGATGATCGCGGTGGATCAGCGCTGCCCGCGGTGCATAGCCGAGCAGCGCCGCCTGCGCGTCGTTGCGCGTGCCGATGATCCGCGCCGCATCGATCACGTCGTAGCTGACAAGACCGCGGGCGCACGGTCCAGCGGGTCCGACGACCTCGACGGCATCGCCGCGGTTGAAGCTGCCCTCGATCCGGTTGGCTCCGGCCGCGAGCAGGCTCCCGCCTTGGCCGAGCGCGGCGACAGCGCCGTCGTCGATGAAGATGCGCCCCGCCACCGTCAGGCGTCCCGCCAGCCACGCCTTCTTGGCGCGCTCGCCGTCGCCGCCGGTGAACACCGTGCCGCGCCCGGTCGCGGCGAAGCGCGTCAGCGGGCGGTCGACGCGGCCGTCGACGATGGCGAGGTGGATGCCCGCGGCTTGCGCGATCTTCGCCGCCTGCAGCTTGGCGACCATGCCCCCGGTACCCAAACCCGAGCTGCTGGCCGCCGCTGCCATCGCTTCGATGCGGCTATCCACGATACCCACCGTGTCGATCAGCGACGCCGCCGGGTCGCTCGCCGGGTCGGCGGTGTAGAGCCCGTCGATGTCGGACAGCAGGACAACCGCCGACGCCCGCGCGGCCTGCGCCGCGCGTGCCGCCAACCGGTCGTTGTCGCCGAAGCGGATTTCGGCGGTGGCGACGCTGTCGTTCTCGTTGAGGACCGGAACGACGCCGAGCGCCAGCAGCCGGTCGAGCGTCGCCGCGACATTGAGATAGCGCCGCCGGTCTTCCAAGTCGCCGAGCGTCAGCAGGATCTGCGCGGCCTGAATGCCGCGCGCGGCGAGCAGTTCGGCGTAGCAGCCGCTCAGCATGATCTGCCCGCAGGCGGCGGCCGCCTGCGCGTCTTCAAGGCTGGCGCGGCCGCCTTTGCCTAGGCCGAGTCGCCGCGCGCCGAGCGCAATCGCCCCGGAGGACACGATTATCACGGACTGCCCCGCCGCGTGCCGCCCGGCGATGTCGTCGAGTACCCCGCTGAGCCAGTCGCGCCGCAGTTCGCCACCGGGGGTGACGAGCAGCGACGAGCCGATCTTGACGACCAGCCGCGGGCAGCCGGCGGGGCCGAAAACGCGGGTCCGTTCGCTCAGGCGGACGGCGTCCATGCGGCGTCCTTCTTGCCCGTCGCCCTGGCACGGCCGACCGCCTCGACCAGCCGGTCGAGCACCGGCTCGAGCCCGGTGCGCGTCGCCGCCGACAGCAGAAACACCGGCGCGCCGGTCGCCTTCGCCAACGCCTTCTGGCGCTTGGCCAGCAGCTTGGGCTCGACGAGGTCGGATTTACTCAGCGCGACGATCTCGTCCTTGTCCTCAAGTCCCGCACCGTACGCATCGAGCTCGCCGCGGACGATGCGGTAGTTTTCGACAGGGTCGTCGGCGTCGGCATCGACAAGGTGCAGCAGGATACGGCAGCGTTCGATGTGGCCGAGGAAGCGGTCGCCGATGCCGACGCCGTCGGCGGCTCCCTCGATCAGCCCGGGAATGTCGGCGAGCACGAACTCCTGCCCCTTGTGGCCGACAACCCCGAGCTGCGGCTTCAATGTCGTGAACGGGTACGCGCCGACCTTGGCGTGGGCGTTGGTGATGGCATTGAGCAAGGTCGACTTGCCCGCATTGGGCATGCCGAGCAGCCCGGCGTCGGCGAGCAGCTTGAGCCGCAGCCACACCCACAGCTCGCTGCCTGGCTCGCCGGGAGTGAACTCGCGCGGCGCACGGTTGGTCGAGCTCTTGAAGAAGGCGTTGCCCTTGCCGCCGAAGCCGCCGTGCAGCAGCACCAGCCGCTGGCCGATCGCGGTGAAGTCGGCGAGCATGACGTCGCGCTCGTCGTCGAACACCTGCGTGCCGAGCGGCACCTTGATGTGCAGGTCGTCGGCACCGGCACCGGTGCGGTCGCGGCCCATGCCGTGCTGGCC
>CAXTTR010000378.1:0-3193 GCA_964247215.1 uncultured Sphingomonadaceae bacterium | reverse complement strand
GATCTCAGGAGAAAGGTGCGAATGAACGCACACGAAACGTTCGTCAGGAACCTCGAACGGCGTCGTCGTGCAGCTCGAATGACGAAGCGTGAACTGTGTAAACGCTCGGGACTATCCAACACCTTCATTTTCGAGATTCTACGTCAGGAAGGATCGCCGTCGCTGCGCTCGCTTGAAGCGCTGGCCAAGGCGGTCAACGCCACGCTCTGCGAGCTCTTCAATGAGGATGCGAACGACGACGCCAAAGCCGAAGGCAAGCGTCGTCACACGCCACCGGGCCTTGAACTCGTAACGGCGGCGCTGCCGCCGGAACGAGCGTTCATGGTCCGGCGCTGGGAAGCCGATGCCATCAAGGCGGTCGAGGACAGGCGAACAAAATAACAACTAACTTATTTTTCGACCTTGTGGACACCAAACAATAACGTATAGATTGATTTCGCTTAGCTGCGGAATAGCTTACGGTATGTCCACCGACGTCGACAGTCTCAAGCTTCGGGCTCGCGAGAAATTGCGTCGGGATATGGGCTCGACCATGATCGATGCGCTTGCCGATCCCAAGACGGTCGAGGTCGTGCTGAACGCCGACGGCAATCTTTGGCAGGAACGGCTTGGCGAGCGCTTGAAGGTTATCGGCAAGGTGTCGGCGTCGCGCGCCGAAGCGATCATTAAAACGGTCGCTGGCTATCACGACAAGGAAATCACGCGGTTAAGTCCGACGATCGAAGCCGAGCTGCCGATCGACGGCTCGCGCTTCGCCGGTCAGCTTCCGCCGGTCGTGTCAGCGCCAACCTTTGCCATTCGCAAACGGGCCGTGGCGATCTTCACCCTCGACGATTATGTCGCCGGCGGAATCATGACGCCCGCGCAACGCCAATCTCTGGTCGATGCGATTAGCGCCCATAAGAACATCCTCGTGACCGGCGGTACCGGCTCGGGGAAGACGACGCTGGTCAACGCCATTATTGGCGGGATGGTCGCCTACGACCCGTCGGAGCGGCTGGTCATCATCGAGGATACCGGCGAGATTCAGTGTCCCGCCGAGAACTTCGTCCAGTATCACACCACGCCCGAAGTCTCGATGACGGCGCTGCTGCGGACAACGCTGCGGATGCGGCCCGATCGCATCCTAGTCGGCGAAGTGCGCGGCCCGGAAGCGCTTGATTTGCTGATGGCCTGGAACACCGGACACGCGGGCGGGGCGGCAACGCTTCATGCCAACGACGCCAAGGCGGGGCTGACACGTCTCGCGATGCTGATTTCGATGCGAACAGACAGCCCGCGGCCGATCGAACCACTGATCGGCGAGGCTGTTCATGTGATCGTCCATATTGCGCGAACCTCGGAAGGTCGGCGCATCGAAAACCTCCTCGAAGTCCAGGGGTGGGTAGGGGGCGAATACCGCCTCAGGCAACTTTGAAGGAAAGACAATGGTCGGTACTCGTGACGTTCGGTCGAACGCCGCCCTTTGGGTGGCAGTCGGCCTTCTAGCTCTATTCATGTTCTGGCCGGGGGCAGCGCACGCCGCCGGTGCTGGCGGCGGCTTGCCATACGAAAGCTGGCTCACGAACCTTCGTGCCAGCATCACCGGGCCGGTCGCATTCGCGCTCGGCATCATCGGTGTCGTGATCGCCGGCGGCGTGCTGGTGTTCGGCGGTGAACTCAACGCTTTCGCGCGAACCCTGATTTTCCTGGTTCTCGTGATGGCTCTCATCATCGGCGCAAGCAACATCATGTCGACGTTCTTCTCGTCAGCCGGTGCGGTCGTCGCCTGATACTCGGGGGAAAAGCATGATCCTACGGTCAACTTTGGGTCATCGTCGACATAACGGGTCGACGCTGCTGTCCGGCGATAACTTCGCCGGTCGGCCGAACGCCAGCCTCTGGGCGGCGTTCGGCCTTCTCGCCTTACTTTTGCTGCTCCCGGAAACGGCTCATGCGGCCGGTGCCGGTGGCGGTATGCCGTATGAGTCATGGCTACAGCAGCTCCGGGACAGTATTACGGGGCCGGTTGCATTCTCGCTCGGGATTGCCGGTCTCGTGATTTCTGGCGGGGTGCTGATCTTCGGTGGTGAACTCAACGCCTTCGCGCGGACCTTGGTCTTCCTGGTCCTCGTGATGGGTTTCATCATCGGCGCGAGCAACCTCCTGACGGGGTTCTTCGGGTCAGCCGGCGCAGTCGTTGCGTAATAGTTAGGAGGAAACGGTGGCGTTACGGTCGGTTCCAATTCGTCGGGCGGGCAACCGGTCGACGCTGCTGATGGGCGGTGATCGCGAAGGTGTCATGTTCGCGGGACTGCTGGCTGTACCGCTGCCGCTTCTAGGCCAGACTTGGCTCGCAGTAGGGTTCTCATTGGCGCTTTGGTTCGGAGCGCTAGCAGCGCTCCGGGCCATCGCCAAAGAAGATCCCCGTATGCGCGACGTGTATTTCAGGCACCGCCTGTACAAAGATTATTACCCGCCCAGGGCAACCCCGTTCCGCGTGAACGGGCGTGTCCAGGCGAAGCGCTACTAGGAGGCCGGGCTGATGCTCCAGACGCTTATCGTCTTGGTCGCGCTCGTCGCGGCCGTGACGCTTATCGTGCTCTTCATGATGGTGCAGGGGGAGCGCTCGCGCCGCTTGATCCGTATCCACCGGTCGACCCAAGAAGGGCTCGCCGATTTGCTCAACTATGCGGCCGTCGTCGACGACGGCGTGATCGTCGGCAAGTCGGGCTCGCTGATGGCGGGCTGGCTCTACCAGGGCGACGACAATAGCTCGTCGACCGAAGACCAGCGCAACATGAACTCGTTTCGCATTAATCAAGCACTGTCGCGGCTCGGCTCGGGGTGGATGATCCATATCGACGCCGCGCGGCGCGCGACAACAAGCTATTCGGAGCGCGGGCGCTCGCACTTTCCCGACAAGCTGACGGCGGCGATTGACGAGGAACGGCGCGCGCTCTTTGAAAACCTCGGCACGATGTATGAGGGTTATTTCGTCCTGACGGTGACGTACACGCCGCCGATCGCGCGCCAGCAGCGCTTGGCCGATCGCATGTTCGACGACGACAAGCCCAAGGCAACCGACTCGTCGCGAACCGCTGGCCTGCTGACAATGTTCAAGCGCGAGATTGAAGCGCTCGAAGGCCGGCTGTCGACGGCGGTCAAGCTGACCCGGCTCAAGGGCCATGAAGTCATGCGCGAGGATGGCACG
>CAXTTR010000377.1:0-3219 GCA_964247215.1 uncultured Sphingomonadaceae bacterium | reverse complement strand
TTGATCCGGGCGATGTCCTTGCGGACCTCGCGCACACGGCTCGGCTTCTCGAGCTGGTTGGTCGCCGCCTGAAAGCGCAGGTTGAACTGCTCGCGCTTGAGGTTGCCCAGGCTCTCGACCAGCTGGTCGTCGCTCTGCCCCTGGATATCCAGTTTTTTGGCCATCACGCGACCCCCAGATGCGAGGTGTCGCCGAGACGCGCCACCACCTTGGTCTTGATCGGCAGCTTCATCGCCGCGCGGCTGAACGCCACCGCCGCGATGTCGCCCGGCACACCGTCGAGCTCGAACAGGATGCGGCCCGGCTTGACCCTCGCCACCCAGAACTCGGGCGCGCCCTTGCCCGAGCCCATGCGGACCTCGGCGGGCTTGCTCGACACCGGCACGTCGGGGAACACGCGAATCCAGAGACGGCCCTGGCGCTTGATGTGGCGGGTGATCGCGCGGCGTGCCGCCTCGATCTGACGCGCGGTGATCCGCTCGGGCTCCATCGCCTTGAGGCCATAGGCCCCGAAGTTGAGTGCGGTGCCGCCGGGCGCCTTGCCGTGGATACGGCCCTTGTGCGCCTTCCGGAACTTGGTGCGTTTGGGTTGCAGCATGATCTGTTGTCCTCAGCGATCGTCGATGCTTATCGACGATCGTCGCGCGCGGGGCGCACGCCGGAAGTCTGCGCTTCCATCATCAGCCGGTCGGTCGACATCGGGTCGTGGCCGAGGATCTCGCCCTTGAACACCCACACCTTGACCCCGCACACGCCATAGCTGGTGTGCGCCTCGGCCTCCGCATAGTCGATATTGGCGCGCAGTGTGTGCAGCGGCACGCGGCCCTCGCGATAGCTCTCCGACCGCGCGATTTCCGCGCCGCCGAGCCGCCCGCCGCACGCGACGCGGATGCCCTCCGCGCCGAGCCGCAGCGCCGACTGCACCGCGCGCTTCATCGCCCGGCGGAACGCGATGCGGCGCTCCAGCTGGTCGGCGATGCCCTGCGCAACGAGCCGCGCATCAACCTCGGGCTTGCGGATCTCGACGATGTTGAGCGACACGTCCGACGATGTCATCGCGCCGACCGACTTGCGCAGCTTCTCGATGTCCGCGCCCTTCTTGCCGATGATCACGCCCGGACGCGCGGCGAAGATGGAGATGCGGCACAGCTTCGCGGGACGCTCGATCACCACCTTGCTGATCGCCGCCTGCGGGTGCGTCTTCATGATGTACTGGCGGATCTTGAGGTCCTCCAGCAACAGCCGACCATAGTCCGCGCCTTCGGCAAACCAGCGGCTGTCCCAGGTGCGGTTGATCTGTAGCCGAAGCCCGATCGGATTGCTCTTCTGACCCATTAGGCTTCTTCCTGCTCGCGCACGACGATGCGCAGACGGCTGAACGGCTTGACGATGCGGGTCGACTTGCCGCGCCCGCGCGTGGCGAAGCGCTTCATGCTGATCGACTTGCCCACGCTCGCCTCCGACACGACCAGCGCGTCGACGTCGAGATTGTGGTTGTTCTCCGCATTGGCGATCGCGCTGGCGAGCACCTTGCGCGCGTCCACCGCCATGCCCTTGGTCGAGAACTGCAGGATATTCAGCGCGTCGTCGGCCTTCTTGCCGCGGATCAGCGCCGCGACGAGGCCCAGCTTCTGCGCGGAACCACGGATTTGCGTACCGACCGACAAGGCTTCCTTGTCGCCGACCTTGCGGGGGCTCTTGGGCTTGCTCATCAGCGCTTGCCCTTCTTGTCGGCGGCGTGGCCCGGGAAGTAGCGCGTCGGCGCGAACTCGCCCAGCTTCATGCCGACCATTTCCTCGTTGACGCTCACCGGGATGAACTTGCGGCCGTTATAGACATTAAAGGTCAACCCGACGAACTGCGGCAGGATCGTCGACCGGCGCGACCAAGTCCTGATCGGCGCGCGCCCGCCCGCGTCCTGCGCGGTTTCCGCCTTCTTCAACAGCGAGAGCTCGACGAACGGGCCCTTCCAAACCGAACGAGCCATGGCTCAGCCCTTCCTCTTGGTCGAATGACGCGACCGGATGATCATCTTGTCCGTAGACTTGTTGTGGCGCGTGCGTGCGCCCTTGGTTGGCTTGCCCCATGGCGTCACCGGATGACGACCGCCCGAAGTGCGACCCTCACCGCCGCCATGCGGATGGTCGACCGGGTTCTTGGCGACACCGCGCGTCAGCGGGCGCTTGCCCATCCAGCGCGAGCGACCCGCCTTGCCGAGATTCTGGTTCTGGTTGTCGGGGTTCGACACCGCGCCCACTGTCGCCATGCAGTCCGCACGAACATAACGCTGCTCGCCCGAGTTGAGCCGCACGATCACCATGCCGCGGTCGCGACCGACCACCTGCACATAGGTGCCCGCCGAACGCGCGATCTGACCGCCCTTGCCCGGCTTCATCTCGACATTGTGGACGATCGTGCCGACCGGCACCGCGCCCAGCTCCATCGCATTGCCCGGCTTCACGTCCGTACGACGGCCCGCTACCACCTTGTCGCCGACGCCGAGCCGCTGCGGCGCGATGATGTAGGCGAGCTCCTCATCGGCATATTTCACCAGCGCGATGAACGCGGTCCGGTTCGGGTCGTACTCCAGCCGCTCGACCGTGCCCTCGACATCCCACTTGCGGCGGACGAAGTCGATATAACGGTACTTCTGCTTGTGCCCGCCCGCGATGCCGCGGCTGGTCACCTGCCCCTTGTTGTTGCGGCCACCGGTCTTGCGCTTGCCCTCGGTCAGCGCCTTGACCGGCTTGCCCTTATAGAGCGCCGACTTGTCGACGAGGATCAGCCCGCGCCGGGCGGGGCTGGTCGGGTTATATTGCTTGAGCGCCATCTCAGCTGATCCCCGTCGTCACGTCGATCGACTGGCCATCGGCCAGCGTAACAATCGCTTTCTTCACGTCCGACTTGGTGTAGGGCGCACCCTTCCACCGCTTGGTCTTGCCCTTCTGGACCAGCGTGTTCACGCCGGTGACCTTGACGTCGAACAGCGCTTCCACCGCCGCCTTGATCGCGGGCTTGGTGGCGTCCTTGGCGACACGGAACACGACGGCGTTATGCTCGGACAGCATGGTCGCCTTCTCGGTGATGTGCGGCGCGACAATCACGTCATAGTGACGCGCGTCCACCGACTTGCTCGGCTTAGCCATTGAAGCGCGCCTCCAGCTTCTCGACCGCCGCGCGGGTCAGCACCAGCGTGTCGGCCTTCAGAATGTCATACAC
>CAXTTR010000376.1:0-3230 GCA_964247215.1 uncultured Sphingomonadaceae bacterium | reverse complement strand
GCCAGGAGCGAGCCGAGCACGAAAACATGGATCACGTCGATATGGAGGCGGAGCACCTGCGCAAAGAACGCGCCGACACAGATCGCGCCCAGCGTCATGGCGCCGAATGCGACGGTCCGCGGCCAAATCAGCAGAACAGCACCGCCTATTTCCAGTGCTGCGGTGAGGTAGCGCAGCCATTGGCCCAGGCCCACGCGCGCGAACTCATCGATCACCGCAGGTTTGCCGGTCAGCTTGAATAGGCCCGAGCCTGCGAATGCGAGCGCAAGCCCGATCCTCAGCACCCACGAGAGTATGCGAATCCACTGGCGTTGTGCCGGTTCGCGCGTGGTCGAGGTCGTCATTGGTGTGTTTCCTATGGCTCAGAGTCGACCGACGACTCAGCTTCACGCCGTTCTTCCGAACGATCCCGGCTTGGACATCGGCCGTCACGGGAAGGGACCGGAGCCGCTCGCGGTCGAGGAGTCCCTTAAGCCCCGCATGGGGAAGTCGGTTCCATACCGGGTCGCTCATGGTCAGCGAAGGAAAGGATGCTCGGGAGGCCGGTCGGCGTCGCTGCCGATGTACCATCGATCCAAAATTCGCGCAGATCGGTCAATCTGCGCGCGCTTTTCTCGCGCCGGACTCGCCCGGTGCCGGCGCGACCATCTCGGCGGCCCAGGACGGTCAGCTCCGGACCAAAACGCTCCATCCCCGAACGGACCATCGTACCTTGGCGGATCAGTGCGTATTCGCTGTCCGGCGCGCGTTCACCGAAGATCGATAGCGAGGAATTAGAGGTGCACACGAGCATCGAAGTCATTGGGTGGCTCCGGTCCGAGACGATCGCGCCCCGATACGCCGGGAGTAGTGGTCGCCCCGTTCACCTCGGCGGTTGCCCTGACACCCGGAAGTGCTTGTCACACCGTCGCAAGCTAAGTGGGGGTGCGACCGTCGGCAAACCACCCGTGGTGATCTTCCGGATAGCGGAACGTGCAACGGATGGGCGGCGCGATCACCCGGGGGAGCCATGGCTGCTGCCGGGGTGGCGAACGGCTGCGCTTCGGCGTGCCGCATGGGCACTGGAAGGCGACCACGCCCGTCGCCGGCCTGCACCGCATCGGCGTGATCGCGCGGATGGTGCTCCACGGCTCGTCATCCGCTGCGGGCACAAGCAGTCACCAGACTGTTCGTGCCCGCCTATGGATCAGATGATCCGGCCGTGCCGATCATAGCTTGGTCCGTCACGCCCGGCGATCAGGTCGGCGATTGCAGACGCCGTCGCATCCGTTCTCGCTTTGACGTAAACGGCGTCGGCGGGATCCTGCCCGCGGTGCCCGTATTGTAGGACTGCACAGACGCGAAGCCGCTCGCCGCCGGGGAGGTCGTTGAAGCGGCCCACCATCAAACGTGCGTTTCTGTCAATAGAGCCGCTGCCGGACCGTTTCCCGATGCGAACGTTGGTCGTGCGACCGTCGGGGCCGACGTCGAAGACGATGCGAACGATTCGCGACATATCCTCCGTTACGTTCATTTCGTGGCCCACAAACATCTTGGTGTCGACGAGGTGTTGCAGGCGCTTCATCAGGGCCGCACGATCGTTCCGTTGCTGGTCGATGGTTTGGGTAGAAGCGGCGATGGCGACTCCCATCATGATAGCCGCCGCTCCCTCCCCCTCGGCACCGGCACCGGCACCCGCCGGCGATGGGGCGGCGACGGCGACGCTTGTTCCGACAGGGAAAAGTGCCGAGGTGCAGACCACGGCGACCGCGATAGCCTTTACAGGATTAAATACTTTCATTTCATTCACTCCGGTTCGACGGCTGTTGATCGATGGACTGGAGCGTCAGACGACCGGACCATCAATGATATTCGTGAGCCACCAACCAGGATAAAACATCCTTCGTTTGAATGATTTCAAAAATCATCAATACAGCGTACGAATGCCAATCATGGCAAACCGATGACCCAGAATAGCATCACCGGGCTGATCTATGATGCGATCGTAGACCCAACCGCAGTTCCTGTCCTTGCTCAGGCTCTGGCGAGTCATATGCATGCCGATACGAATTGGATGTTGATCGGGGTGAACGCGGATAAATCGCCTGCCGCGATGTGTGTCCACGGGATCGATGATGATATCGTCAGAGCATACGAGAAACACTTTCACCAATACGATCCGTGGCTTGATATGGTCGGAAAGGTACCTAGTAACGTTCCTGTGAGTCTTGAGCGTTGGGTCAGTACCCAACAGTTCCAGAACAGTGTCGTTTATCAGGAACTCGTTCGAGGCCGCGTCGACATCATGCATTGCCTTGGTCTCGTCTTCCGCGACGGTGCCTCGTATAGTACGCTGGCATTACAGCGGGGCAAGGGCGGATCGTCGTTCGACGAGGCCGACGAAAAGTTGCTGAAGCCCTATCTGTCGCATTTACGGCGCTACGTCACGGCTACGATCCGCAAGGCCACTATCGTGCCGCATGACCTGGAAATGCTGGTGGCGCATCCGGACCCAGTGATCGTCGTTGATCACACCGCATGTATGGTTCACTCCTCGCTGGATGGCGCGGCCCTCATCGGTTCGGGAACGGTGCTCGGCCGGACACCGGGCGGACGGCTCTATTCGATCGATAAGAGGCTGGCGCTTGAGGCTGCCGTACGCCTTGCGGCGCTGAAGGGAGTGCCGACCGTTCAGCAGGTGGACCCGCCAGGCGGCTCTCACATCATCGCTGTCGATCCTTGCGGAACGCTACTACGCCACGCCTCGATCACCATCCGCAACCGCCAGCACCACGCGAAGCGAAAGGTGGACGAAGCCGCAAACCGCTTCGACCTGACGGAAAGGGAAAAGCGCCTGCTTTCCTCTCTCTTGATGGGTCGTTCCCTTGAAGAACATTGTGTGTGTCACGGCATCGTGGTCAGCACCGCGCGGTCTCAGTTGCGATCTGTGTTCGGAAAAGCGGGGGTACAGCGGCAGTCCGAGCTAATGGTACAGGTGCTCGCGACGCCGACGCACTAGACTTGTTCCTCACTTAACGAAGCGCCAGCGTCGATCGCGCTGACTGATCCGCCCACGAGCGTGCGCAGGACACTCTCGAAGTCGGCAAGCCAGTCCTCACCGACCGTCTTGGCCCAGGTCGCGTGCAGGTCATCAAGAATGACTTGCCCCTGCGTCAGCATATCCTGACCCCGGGGGGTGAGCAGCAGCGGTCTGCGTCGACCATCGACGGAATCGATCTCTCGAACGATAT
>CAXTTR010000375.1:0-3231 GCA_964247215.1 uncultured Sphingomonadaceae bacterium | reverse complement strand
TCGAGCGCGACGCGCGTCAGCCCGCCGGGCACGATCCGGGTGCCATTGGCCCCGGTCAGCACGAACGGGCGCAGGTCGACGTGGCGCGGGAAGACGCCGGCGTCGCACAGCGTCGGGCAGGTCGACAGCGCCAGCGTCGGCTGCGCGATGAACTTTTCCGGTGCGGCGCGGAGTTTGGCGGCGAACGCGGCGATGGTGGCGGCCGGTGCGTGCGGGCCGACCAGCATGCCGTAGCCGCCCGAGCCGTCGACTTCCTTGACGACCAGTTCGGCCAGGTGATCGAGCACATAGGCGAGCGCGTCGGGTTCGCGGCAGCGCCAGGTCGGCACATTGTTCAGGATCGCGTCGGTGCCGGTGTAGAAGCGGATGATCTCGGGCATGTAGCTGTAGATCGCCTTGTCGTCAGCCACCCCGGTGCCGACCGCATTGGCGAGATTGACGTTGCCTGCATCGTACGCGCTCATCAGCCCGGGGACGCCGAGCATTGAATCGGGGCGGAACACCAAAGGGTCGAGATACGCATCGTCCAATCGCCGGTAGATCACGTCGACCTGTTGCGGGCCCTCGGTCGTTCGCATGAACACCTTGTTGTCGCGGACGAACAGGTCCGAGCCTTCGACAAGTTCGACGCCGAGCTTATCGGCGAGGAAACTGTGTTCGTAAAAGGCGCTGTTGTGCTGACCGGGGGTGAGCAACACACTGGTCGGGTCATGCCCGATGCCCGGCGGCGCGACCGACTGCAGCATCTGCAGCAGCAGATCGGGATAGTTCTCGACCGGACGGATGCGCAGCTGGCCGAACAGCTCGGGCATCAGCTTGAGCATGACCTCCCGATTTTCGAGCATATACGACACTCCCGACGGCGTGCGGGCATTGTCCTCAAGCACATAGAACTCGTCGGCACTGGTGCGGACAAGATCGATCCCGGCGATATGAACCCAGATGTCGTGCGCCGGACGCTTGCCGACCATCGCCAGCGCATAGGCCGGGTTCTGTAGCACGAGGTCGGCGGGAACGACACCGGCTCGCAGGATATCCTGCTTGCCGTAGATGTCGGCGAGGAACAGATTGAGCGCCGCGACGCGCTGCACCAGACCAGCTTCAAGGCGGGTCCACTCGTCCGCCCCAAGCACGCGCGGCACGATGTCGAATGGAATCAGGCGTTCGGCGGCGTCGGGGTCGCCGTAAACTGCAAAGGTGATACCGATGCGGCGAAAGAACAGCTCGGCCTGTCGCCGCCGCGTCTGCATCAACTCATGCGGCGACCCGTCGAGCCACGCCGAGATCGGCCGGTATGCCGCACGGATGTTGCCCGCCGCTGCCCCGGCGTGGCCGAACATCTCGTCGAACGCAGCAACTCCCGGCACACCGTCCCCTTCACCCCACCCGCGATTTGCATAGTGTGCAGTGCAGCGCGGCGACGCAAGCGGCGTTTGTGTTACCGTGCTTGAGGTCGACCTTGAGCGTACGGCGCCAACGCACGAGCGATGACGCCGTAATGCTTACTCGCTACTGCGGCCGGACATTCTCGCCGCGATTGCGCTGCGCTTCGGCGCGCGGTGCCGGTGGCGACGCCGGATGCGGTGCGGCCGGAGCTGGCTGAGCAGCCGGAGTCGGTGGCCGTACAAACGCTGCCGCCGGCGGTGCGACCGTGGCCGCACGGGGCCGCTCGTAAGCGGGCGCATGGCCGCCGAAGTTCTGTACCGGCGGCGGCGTGTAGCCGTCAGGACGCCCGCGCTCGCCCCGGTTGAATGGCGGCGGTGCGTTACCACCAGTGGCCGGCTGGAACGCCTGCTCCCGGCGGCGTTCCCAATCGGGCCGCTGCCCGCCAGCGGCACCGTTCAGGTTGCCGCCCGCCGCATGGTCACGGCTGGCGTATGCCCTGCCGTCGGCAGTTGGAACGACGCTGCCTGGAGCCGCCGCCACGCCCGGTGTCGTTGAGATAGCGGGGCGGCCATAAAAACCCGGGCTGCCGGCGCGCGGATCGTAGCCGGGTTGGCCGTAAGCAGGCTGACGATAGTGCGGCTGACTATTCGCGGGTTGGCCGGCACGCTGATCCGGGTAGCTCCCTCCCACCGGTCGGTCGTTCCCGAAACGCCGGTCGTAGCCGGACCGGTCATCCTGCCCGCCGCGGGAGAGGTCGCGCTGACCGCGGTCATGTCCGACGGACCAGGCAGCACGCTGCCGATCGTTGTCATAACCCCGTCCGTGGTCACGCCCAAAATCGCGGCCATGGTCACGGTCGAAGCTGCGGTTGACGATGTGGTCGCCATCGCGGTCGTAGTGGGTAACGCCGCGCGTATGCTCCCAGAACTCGTGGTTGCGCTGGTATGGCAAGATGACGTTGTAGACCGGCCGGTCATAGGCGTAAGCGCGCGGTACATAGACCCAGCTTGGCTCGTACCAGCGGTCGTAATCCCAGCTGTCGAAACCGCTGCCGAGGCTCAGTCCGAAGCTGACGCTGACCTGCGGCGGCAGCGGGGCCCAGCCGGCGAAGTCGTCACCGTCACGCCACGCCACCCAGCCGGGACCCCAAACCGTGTCGGCAACCCAGACCCAGCCATAATGGTCGTCGAACCCCCAGCGGCCATAGTGGTAAGTCGCCCAGCCGAACGGCTCGTCGCTGCGCCACGTCCGGCCATACACCGGCGAGTCTTCCCAGCGGCCGATGGTGTATGGACGCCAGCCGCGCGATACCAGCGGTTGGAAAGCGCGCCCCCAGCGGCTCTCGACCCACCGGCCGTAGTGCGACAACGGCTCGTAGAACACGTCGATGGACGCGACGGATCGACCGTCGGCATAGTAGCCCTGCGGTGCGTAATCCTGCGGCGAGTAGCCTTGCCGATAAGCAGGATCCGGATAGGCTGGCGGATACGGCGCATACTGCGCTGCGGTGCCGATCGATGTCGTCAGCAGCATTGCCGCGAACAATCGTTGAACAATCATCGTTAGCCTCCAACCGCCGTGTTCCAGCATGGTGCTGCCTACACGCGGCGCGCTGTCGACAATATGAACGGCGTTGGTGACGCCGCTCGCATCACGGCGGCATTATTCCGGCAGGTCAGCTCTGCGTCAGATCAGCAGCATCGAGTCACCCGAACGGAAGCTCACGACGCGCCCGATCGCGTCGAACAAATCCTGCATCGCGACTGGCTTAAGCAGCATCTCATCGGCACCGCTCGCGAGGCAGTCGTCGCGCAGGTTGGGTGTGCTGTCGGCGGTAATCACGAT
>CAXTTR010000374.1:0-3237 GCA_964247215.1 uncultured Sphingomonadaceae bacterium | reverse complement strand
GTCGATATTCTGGTTGAAGATGCTGGCATAGAAGCCGCCGGTGTAGTTGAGATCGACACGCGGGACGATCGTCGCGTTGCCGCCCGCGACCGGGATCGTATATTGCGCGCCCACCGAGAACTTGTACATCGGCGCCTCCGGCAGTCGATTGTTCCGGATGTTGACACCGACGCCGTCGATTTCCTGTGCCGGGATGCCGGTCGCTGCCGCGACGCCCGCCAGCGCCGAGCAGATGCTGAATGCGCCGGTGGCCGCCACCGACGGGATCGCCACGGGGCCGGTGAGCGGCGCGCCCGTGGTAGGATGGCCGGTGATGGTGCCGTTGTTGATCAGGGCGTTCGTGGTGTTGACGAGCAGCGCGCTAGCGGCCGCATTGCCCGCCACGGTCGGCACCACCGCGCAGTTCGACCCGTTGGTGATGTCCTTGATGATCACCGCATCGCTGCGCCCGCCCGAGGGATCGCGCGGATTGACGAGATATTTGTCGGTCGCGACCTTGGTGTGGAGGTAGCTCGCGTTCATGTTTATGACGAAAGCGGGGATCGGGCTCACGATCGCCTCGGCCTCGACGCCGTATATGTCCGCATCGACATTGTCGTTGACCGAGGTGCGCGCGATGATGCGCGACAGCTGCAGCTGCTTGTACTGATAATAGAAACCGGTGAGGTTCAGACGAAGCGTACCGTTACCGAAGGTGTTCTTCGAGCCGATCTCGTAGGAATTGACCGTCTCCGGCGCGAACGTCGCCGGCACGTTGAAGATCGGCAGCAGCGGCGGGTTGATGCCGCCCGACTTATAACCGCGCGAATAAGATGCATAGAGCAGATTGTCGGGCGTGATCTTGTAATCAAGCACCGCGCGTCCGGTCAGCCGGCCGAAGCTGACGTGCGAGAAGGTGTAGGCCGGACCCGGAATGGTGCCGGTCGTGCCGATCGGGGTGAGGTTGTTGAGGACGAACTGACGCGCCTGATCGTCCTTGCTGTCGTGGTTATAGCGCAGGCCCAGCGTCAGCTTAATCTTGTCGCTGAACGTGTAGTAGGTCTCGCCGAAGATGCCGTATGACCGCAGGCGATACCGGGCGTCGTTATTGTCGGAGTTCGGCGACGCAAGGAAGTAGCTTGTGCCATTAGGGAGCGGCGTTCCCGCCAGCGCGGGCCCAAGCGCCGTCGCTGAACCAAGGATTCCCGAGGCATAGTCCAGCCCGAACGCGCTGACGATGTAGTTGGTCGGCTTGGACAAGCTGTTGAGGTAGATGCCGCCGAGCAGGAAGTTGAACGGGCCGTCGAACGCGCTGTCGATATGCGCTTCGGCCGAATATTGGCTGTTGCTCTGCTGCGAGCGGTCGGAGTCGAGGCTCTGCGCGTAGCAGCCGATCGTATTGCCACCATAGACGCCAAGGCCGTTGGGGTCGGCCGCGGACTGGCATACGCTGCCCGGGCCGTTGGGGATCAGTGTCTGGCGCACGCCGTTGAGGAACGCCAGCGGCGCGCCGGGACGACCAAGCGCGTTCAGCACGTTGAGGCCGACATTGGTCGCAAGCGGGTTCTCGACCGCGAGATTGTAGTCGGTCGTGCTGTCGACGGTGTTGCTGGTATAGCCGCCAGTAAAGTTGAAGCGGATCTTGCCGAAATCATGGAATATCTTGGCGATATATTGCTGCTCTTCGGCGTAGTAGGTCGGCTCATAATCGATATTGACCGTGCGGACATTGGCCGGATTGACGACGCCGGTATAGGCATCGGGACCATAAAGGCTCTGCAGCCCCAGCGCGCCGGGCAGACCCTGGCTCGCGAAGAACTGGCTGGAGGTGAGCGTGGAGGCCAGCGTCGAGTTGGCGTTTGGCTCTTGGAACTGTAGCGTGTCGGGCAAGCAGCCGAGCACGCCCGTGGGGTCGCGATGGCAGAGCTGCTTCTGGATGCGGCTGCGATTGTCGCGCTCGTGGAAATAATAGCCGATCAGGTCAACGCGGGTCGCGCTGGTCGGCTCCCACGACAGGGTGCCGCGCAGCGAATAGAGGTTCCGTCCGTCGACGCGGTCGTTACGATATTGGTTGTAGGTATAGCCGTCTCGGTTGAGGTACAGGCCTGCGACGCGGATACCGATCGTGTTGGTGATGGGCAGGTTGATCATGCCCTTCACTTGCTTGCTGTTGAAGTTACCGTATTCGAACTCGCCCGCCGAGTGGATGCCCGACAGGTCGGGCTTGGCGGTGATGAAGTTGACCACACCCGAGGTCGCGTTGCGACCGAACAACGTGCCCTGCGGCCCGCGCAACACCTCCACGCGCTCCAGGTCGTAGAACTCGGTCTCGAACAGGCGCGTCGTCACCAACGGCATGTCGTCGACATGGATACCCGTCGCGGTGTCGCAGGTCGCGCCCACGCACAGGTCGCCGATGCCGCGAATCGTGAAGCTGGACGAGGTGAAGTTGGTCTTGGTGTAGGTGACGTTGGGCAGCGACTGTTGCAACGCGAGCGGGTTGACGATCTGCTGCTTCTGGAGGTTATCGGCGGTGAACGCGCTGACCGCGATCGGCACGTCCTGCAACCGCTGCGACTGGCGCTGCGCGGTGACGACGATGTCCTGGATGCCGACGGTCTGGCTCGCGCCCTGGGTCTCGGTCGACGGCGCTTCCTGGCCCGGGCCGTTGGTCGGCGCGGTGTTCTGCGAGGAGGTGGTGCCGCCCGTCTGGGCGAAGGCGGGCGACGCGCCCAGCATCGCAAGCGCCGATGCGGCGAGCAGCTCAAATTTGGTCATGGCTTCGGCGTTCCTCTCGGGGTGCAACCGGTCTTTGGCCGGTTTGCGCGGGTTTTGTTGTTCCGGTACGTTGCTAATGCGGTCGTGCCGCCCTCGTCAATGCCGTGGACAGGCCCGGTTCATGTGCGCGGGTATGGCGACGTGCGATTTTTGAGTTTTCGCTAGAAGTGTGGCGAAGCGGCAACGAAGGGGTGACGGTGAAGGACGATACGACAGGCAGTCTGGTGGGCGTTGACGGCAAGGTGGTCGTCCCCGACCATGTGGCGGAGGCGGTCCGCACCTTGATCCGCTGGGCGGGCGACGATCCCGATCGGGAAGGCCTGCTCGACACGCCGCGCCGGGTCGCGCGCGCCTGGAAGGAATATTGCGCGGGCTATCAGGACGACGCCGCCCGCCACCTGTCGCGCGTGTTCGAGGAGGTGGGTGGCTATAACGAGATCGTGCTGCTCAAGGACATCCCGTTCCAGTCGCATTGCGAGC
>CAXTTR010000373.1:0-3241 GCA_964247215.1 uncultured Sphingomonadaceae bacterium | reverse complement strand
CGAGCGCGCCCTCGATACGCCCATCTCGCGGGTTTGGGATGCCGTCGACAACCGCGGTGTACAGCCGCTCGACAGTGTGCGCGGCAAACTGGCGGGAAAGCATCTCATGCGCCGGATCCGTCTTGGCGACGACGAGCAGCCCCGAGGTGTCCTTGTCGATGCGGTGGACGATGCCGGGACGTGCAACGCCGCCGATACCCGACAGCCGCCCGGCGCAGTGGTGGAGCAGCGCGTTGACCAGTGTGCCGTCGAGGTTGCCCGTGGCCGGATGCACGACGAGCCCGGCGGGCTTATCAACGACAAGCAGGTGGTCGTCCTCGAAAACTATTGTCAGCGCGATGTCCTGCGCCAGCGCGTCAGGGATCATCGGCGGCGGGATCGCAACGTTGAACGCGTCGCTTGCGCTGATCTTCTTGGCCGGATCGCGAATAAGCGCGGCGGGATCGCTGCCATCGCCGCGGCTGACCTGCCCTGAATTGATCAGCGCCTTGAGCCGCTCGCGCGACAATGTCGGGATTAGCACGGCAAGCGCGCGGTCGAGCCGCCAGCCCGCCATATCGGGAGTGGCAATAACGCTGACTGTCGACTTTGCTGCCCCCATCGAATAGCCAATGTCGGGATGATCGTGACAATTGCAAGCGGGGTGATCGAAGCACTGCAGCGCCATGCGCGCGCCGAGCACCCGCGCGAGGCGTGCGGGCTGCTGTTCGGCACAGCTGGCGAGATCAGTGCAAGCGAACCGGCGCGCAACGTCGCAGCGCGTCCGCACTACAGCTTCGAGATCGAGCCGGGGACGCTGCTGCGGGCCTACCGAGAGGCGCGCGGAGCCGGCCGAGCGGTGCTCGGCTGGTATCATTCGCACCCGAACGGGGTCGCCCAGCCTTCGGCGACCGATGCCGCGCGCGCTGTCGAGGACGGCAAGCTGTGGCTGATCGTGACGGCGGACGCCGTAACGGGATGGACTGCGGTTTCCGGTAACGCTGCGCTTGACGACTGCACCGAGGCCGCCAAGCTACACGGTCGCTTCATGCCCATCGCACTTAGGGCGGCGTAAGATGGCGACCGGAATGGTCAAGTGGTTCGACCGCCGCAAGGGCTTTGGATTCATCCGCCCGGATATCGGCCCCGCCGATGTCTTCGTACATGTTTCGGCGGTACAGGCCGCCGGATTTGAAGCGCTCGACGACGGCCAGCGGCTTGAGTTTGAGCTGACACAGATGAACAACGGACGGCTGACAGCGTTGGGGCTACGGTCGCTGCCGGTGCATGATGACGAGGAGCGCGAGTGAGCTTCATTATCCCCGCGCTGACCTCGCTGCATTTCCCCGCGGGCGTGGTGATCGGGCTAGTTTCGGCAGCGCCGGTCGGGCCGATCAACCTGCTCGTGATTCAGCGCGCGCTAACCCAGAATATCCCTGCAGCGCTTATCCTCGGCATCGGCGGGGCGCTGGGTGACTGTACATTCGCCACCATCGCCGCGTTCGGGCTCGGCGCGGCGGCGGGCCTATTGCACGATCATACCGCAGCTATTCGGCTGATCGGCGGGCTGATCATGCTAGCGTTCGCGGTGTTCGTCTGGCGCTCGACACCACATTTACACGACGGCGACGCGCAAGCCTCGCCAGCACGAATGGCGCTGGTCGCCTATGGCATGGTGATCACGAACCCCGCGACATTGTTCTTTTTCGTTGCCAGCATCGGTGCCGCAGGCATCGCCGGCATTGGGCACGATACATCCGATCACCGGCTCAATGCCGCGCTCGTTGTCGCCGGGGTGTTCAGCGGCTCGATGGTTTGGTGGCTGATCATCAGCGGCATCGCGCGCAGCTTCCGCAGCCGCATCACCGACCGGCATCTGACGTGGATGAACCGCGGCACCGCGGCGGCGCTGGCGCTGTTTGGTGTGGCCGCCGTCGGCGCAGGGGCGCTCGCGGCATGACCGAACTGGCAACGCTGGTAGCGCGGCGGCTGTGCCACGATCTAGCCGGACCAGCGGGAGCGATCGCGACGGTTGTCGAGATGCTTGGCGACAGCGCGAGTAATGCTGGGGATCCCGAACTGCAGGCGCTGCTTGCCGATAGCAGCGCCGCGCTGCTGACGACCTTGCGGCTGCACCGCTTCGTACTCGGCGGCGGCGACGCGGGCGATTATCGGGCCTGCCTCGGCGACTGGGCGGCGACGCGCGAGAGGGTGGAACTGCGTTGGGAAGGCGATCACCAGCTCGCCCCGGCTCTGGCCGCGCTGGTGCTCGGACTGGCGATGATCGCGGCGGAAGCGGCTGCGGGCGAGGCGGCGCTGACAGTCGGTGAAAACAGCGTGACCGTAACGGCGGCACGACTAAGCTTTGATCCGCAGATCGCGGAGGCGCTTCGCGGAGCGGCAGCGACGACACCGAAAGGCGCGCTCGCCGCGCTGCTGTGTCAGGCAGCAACAGGACAAGGACGGCGGATCGAGGTTGATGTTACCCCGGCTCGGCTCGAATTAGCGCTCGCTTGACGACTCACCAAGGCAGTGCATTACCGCGGTAGTCGGTGAAGCTGCCGCTGTGCGCCATGTCGAGCGCTGCAATGACTTCGCGCAATCCCGCAACCGAGTCGGGTACCGCCACCTCGGCCCCTGCCCCGCCCATACCGGTCTTAGCCCAGCCCGGATGCACGACAGCGACCGCGATGTCGCGGCGCTTGAGCTCGATAGACAGGTTCTTCATCCCCGCATTCAGCGCGGCCTTCGACATGCGGTAACTCCACAGTCCGCCGCCGGCGTTCGCCGCGATCGAGCCAGTGTCGACGACAGCGCGACGAGCTTGCCGCCTTTGACGACTTTGCCGCCGAGCGCACGGGCGGCGAGCAGAGGCCCGAGTGCATTTGTCGTCATCACTTGCTGCCGATGCTCGGCGGCGACGTCGGCGAGCGGGCCCTCCATGACGTTAACCCCGGCATTCAGGATCAGCAGATCGATCTCCGCTGGCAGCTCGGCCGCGACTGCCACGAGCGACGCCTCGTCGGTGACATCGGCGACGAAGCCGCGCGCGCTGACCGGCAGCGACTTGAGCGCCTCGGCTGCGAACAGTTGCGTAAACCTGCCAGCCGTTCGCAGCATACTAAACCGCGAACTCATGCCCGATGCCGCGGCTGGCTCCAACAATGACGACGCTCGGCATGATTTGAATCCAATAAGTCTGACGCTTGCCAAGCTAATGCCGTATGGAGCGGCGGCGTCAGTCGCGGCGCGTAGGGATCAG
>CAXTTR010000372.1:0-3258 GCA_964247215.1 uncultured Sphingomonadaceae bacterium | reverse complement strand
GTCTCGCCCGGTACGTTGGCGCGATCTTCGACGGGATAGTCGGTGAGGCGGAAGAAGGCTTCGCTGAGCGCCTTGGTGGCAGCGGGGCCGTTCGGGGTGTAATAGGTCGGCATGCCGCCGAGCCGGTGCAGCCGGTAATCGGTCGGGCCGTTCAGCCCGATGATGTCGAGCCGCGTTTCAAGCAGCTCGATGAACGGCAGGAACAGCTGCCGGTTGAGCCCGTCCTTGTACAAATCGTGCGGCGGGCGGTTCGAGGTCGCCACCACGGTCACGTGATGATCGAGCAACGCGGTGAACAGCCGCGACAGGATCGCCGCGTCGGCGACATCACGGACCTGCAGCTCGTCGAAGCACAGCAGCCGCGCCCCGGCGGCGACCTGCGCGGCGACGGCGGGAATCGGGTCGTCGTGCGAGGCTTGCCTGGCGCGGTGGATGTCGGCGTGAACTTCGAGCATGAACTCGTTGAAGTGGACCCGGCGGCGCGGCTCGACGGTGGCGTGCTCGTAAAACAGGTCCATCAGCATCGACTTGCCGCGCCCGACGCCGCCCCACAGATAGATGCCGCGCGGTTCGGGTGGAGACTTGCCGCCGAACAGGTGCGCGCCGAACAGGTGCGAGAGCTTGCCGCGATGCACCGGCGGCTGCGCCAGCGCCAGACGCAGCTGGTACAGCTTCTCGGCAGCGGCGGCCTGCTCGGGGTCGGGGCGCAACTCGCCGCGGGTGACGAGCGCCGCATAGGCGGTATTGATCGCGCTGGCGGGAGCGGCGGGCATGGGGCGATGCTCACGGCCTACGACGGCTTGCGCGGCACCTTGCGCATCGTGCCGGTGAACGAGCAGACGTTGACACCGTCCTGGCGCAGCAGGCCACGGACAAAGATCATCTTGCCGGTCTCCTTGAGGATTTCGCCGGTCGCGTCGATCGGCTTGCCGACCTGCCCTGCCGTCAGGAAATCGGTAGCGCAGTTCAGCGTCACCGCGGCGCTGGTTTCGAGCTGCGGCGCGATGAAGGCGAACATCGACTGGTCGATGAACGACATCAGGAAGCCGCCGTGGAGGAAGCCGTGGCCGTTCGAATGGCGGCGGTCGGTCGCCATCCGGCATTCGACGGTGCCGTCGGCCTGCCGCCGGAAGTAGAAGCCGCCGAGCAGATCGTGGAAGCGGCCCTGCGGCGGCCCTTCCCAAACGTACCAGCCGCTGAAGTCGCCCTCGGTAACTTTGATCGGTGCCATGCGGGCCCGGATAGTTTGTCGCAGCGGCGTTGAACAGCCCTGACCGACGCCGCTTACGCCGGCACGCGCCTCGGCGCATGAAGCTCGACCGCGCGGCCGACGCAATCGGCGGCGAGAAACACCAGCAGCGTGGTGATCAGATAGCGGTAGCGCAGGACCGGCTGCGCGAGGATGTACGGCGTGACCGGCAGCACCAGCATCGCCAGCACATACCAATACCGCTGGTCGCGCCGCCGCAAGCCCCAGGCGACGGCGAGAAAGCCGAGAATGGCGATACCCCAGACGAGTGCCTGCTTGCCGCCGACCAATTTGGCATCGTCGGTGTAGGCGCGCCACAGCCACTGCGGCGGCAGGAAGAATTCGCCGACATGGCGGACCGCGATGCGCGCCGCGTCGATGCGGTGCGCGCCGACCCACGCCCAGGTGCGCGCGGTCCAATAGCGGTTATAGCCCGGCTCGCCGCCTGCCGCGGTCAGCGCGGCAAAGCCCTTGGCGCGCTCGAACGGATCGATCTCGGCCATGCGGTCGATGAATACCCGCTTCGGATCGGCTGGCGCGACGGCAGCGGCATGAAAGCCTTCGGCGAACACAAAGCCGAAGTTGCTGCGGCTCCACACCGGCTCGCCAAGCACGCGCTCGTTGCGCAGCGCCCATGGATAGCTGAGCAGCACAACGAACAGCAGTGATAGCGCCGCGACCGCCGGTACCGCCAGCACACCCCGGCGGCGCAGCGCCAGCAGGCCGAGGCAGCCGTACGCGCCGAGCGCCGCAGCGGGCGAGATCATCGTCACCGGCGCGACAAGCGCGGCAAGCCCGGCCAGTTCGAGCGGTCGCGGGCGCTCAGGGCGCGCGTCGAGCTGTAACGCGAGCCACAGGAACAGCGCCATGATCGCCGCCGCCGCCGCCTGCTCCCACGTCCGCAGCAGCTCGACCTCGAGCTCGAAGTTGAGCGGCACCAGCGCGACGAACGCGACCGCCGCCAGCCGCGCCCACGCCGGCGTGCCCAACCGAGCCATGACGCGCTCGAACAGCAGCACCGACGCCGCGACGAGCAGCAGCGACAGCGCCGTCAGCACATATTCGGACAAAGCGCTGTGCAAGCCGAACAGCCGGTAGACGCCGCCGATCAGCAGCGGCCACAGCGGCGCGGCGTGCGCGGTCGGGCCGCTGCCGAAGTGGTAGGCGTCGGAAACCACGCCGGTGCGCGCGTAACCCTGCGCGATCTCGTACATCTCGGCGACGACGGGCGCGAGGTGGTGTCCGGCGATCAGCCAGAGCAGCCGCAGCGCCAGCCCCGCAAGCAGCACGGCAGCGACGATCGCTCGATAGTGCGACGGCTGCTCGAGCCGCCGCAGCGATGATCGGCTGGCATCTGAAGAGTTAAGACTCATTACGGTGCCGTATAAACGTTAGGTTAACGGCTGACTACCCCCGCGCTGGTCCATAACTCACATATTCGGAAACGCCGTGCTTTGCCCTCCTACAGCAACCCCTCATGCTGCATCGCGGTCACCACCGCCGGCCGCGCCATCATACGATCGCGGAACGCCGTCAGCGCCGCGGGTACGGTGACGCCGAACTTATCGGCCCACGTCAGCATGACGAACAGGTAACAATCCGCCACTGTCAGCTCGGGACCGAACAGGTAATCGCCCTGCATGGTGTCGGCGAAGTATTGCAGCCGCTTGGCAATGGTTGCCCCAGCCTTGGCCTGGTCTTCATCGCTGCCGCCCTGGAAGAACGGCTTGAAGCCCTTGTGGACCTCGGTCGAGACGTAGGCGAGCGCTTCGAGCAGGTGCGTGCGACCCATCGCGCCGCTGGGGGCCAGCGCCGGAGTCTGCTGCGTGATCCAGTCGAGGATGGCGATGTTCTCCGACAACAGCTCGCCGCTGTCGAGTACCAGCGCGGGCACGTAGCCCTTCGGGTTTATCGCGTTGAAGTCGGCCCCGCTCTCGGTGCGTTTTGCCTTGAGATCGACCTTTTCATGCTCGAAATTCAGTCCGGCCTCGTGCAAGGCAATATGATCC
>CAXTTR010000371.1:0-3260 GCA_964247215.1 uncultured Sphingomonadaceae bacterium | reverse complement strand
GTTCCAGCATGGTGCTGCCTACACGCGGCGCGCTGTCGACAATATGAACGGCGTCGGTGACGCCGCTCGCATCACGGCGGCATCATTCCGGCAGGTCAGCTCGGCGTCAGATCAGCAGCATCGAGTCGCCTGAACGGAAGCTGACGACGCGCCCGATCGCGTCGAACAAATCCTGCATCGCGACTGGCTTGAGCAGCATCTCATCGGCACCGCTCGCGAGGCAGTCGTCGCGCAGGTTCGGTGTGCTGTCGGCGGTAATCACGATGACCGGCAGTGTTGATTTCGCATCGGCCCGGTTGCGCAGTTCGCCAATCGCCGTCAGTCCATCCATGCCCGGCATGCGCAGGTCCATCAGAATAACGTCGAAGGCACGCTCGCCAATCAGCTGCAAGCCGGCCTCGGCATCGGCTGCCTCGGTCATTTCAACGCCGCCGACGCTGAGCATGTCACGAACAACCCGGCGGTTCATCGCGTCATCTTCGACGAACAGCACTTGCATACCGCCTCCCGTTGACCGCTCGGGCCTGCTGATCCCATGCATAGGTCATTAATTGATACGATGGTAGCGGTTTACGTCGTGACCAGCGCCCGTGGTGTTGCAGCCGACGAAAGCAGACTGTCGGCACCCGTATTGAACAGCGTTCCTAGCTGCTCAAGCAAATGACTGCCGCTAACCGGTTTGCCGATGACAAGATCGACACCGGCCGCGCGTAACCGGGCATGCTCGTCTTGTTGCTGGTTAGGCCACAAAACGACAACTAACCCGTCAGCGCCGCGAACCATCGCTGCAGTCTTCGCCAATGCAGTGGTCCAGCTTGCTTGATCGACCTCACAGTCTTCGCCGGACGATGCCGGTGTATCGACAAGCAGCAAATCTGCCGACCGCGCCGCCACTTGAACCGAAACTGTCCGCAGGTCCGCCGCGACTGCGAAACCGGCGACATGTGACGACAGCACGGCACGCAAGACGCCCTGCGCGATCGGACTGGCCCCGACCAGCAGCAGCCGCGCCTTCGCCAAGCTCAACGGGGGCCCGCTGGTTTCCGCCAGCATCGCTGGTGCAGCGCGGTCCAACGGCAGATCGAGCGTGAAAGTCGATCCGGCGCCGACGGCGCTTTCCAATTCGACATCGCCGCCCATCGCCTGGGCCAGCATCTGCGAGATCGCCAGGCCAAGCCCGGTACCACCGAAGCGCCGCGTCGTGCCGCCGTCGAGTTGGCGGAACCTCTCGAACACCGCAGCGTGGTGATGTGCGGCGATGCCGATACCAGTGTCGGTGATCGCGATCCGCAGCCGCTCGCCGCTGCGGCCGCCTTGCTCGTCTGCGGGGTCAGCCTCAGCAGGCGCGGTCACAGTCGTGACGGTGAGCGCGACGCTTCCAGCGGGCGTGAACTTGATCGCATTCGATAGCAGGTTGGCGAGGATTTGACGCAGGCGGCGGCCGTCGATGACAACGCGCTCGGGAGCGTCGGTGCGATCGGACGTCAGCACCAATCCCTGCTGCGCGGCGCGGTCGCGCCAAAATGCGACGATTTCGTCGAGCAATTGCGGCAGGTCGGCCTCGAGCGGGTGCAGCTCGAGTTTACCGGCATCCATCTTGGCAAAATCGAGGATGTCGTCGACCAGCGCTCGCATTGTCTCGCCGGCCCCCTGCATCAGGGCGATCCGCTCGCGCAGCACGCCGCTGAGCGCGCGGTCGGCCAGCAGTACCTGCGTCATTCCGAGGATGCCGTTCAACGGGGTCCGGATTTCATGGCTCGTTGTCGCCAGGAACTGCGACTTGGCGGCGAGCGCGTTGTTGAGGTCGGTATTCGCGGCCGTCAGTTGCGCATTGACGACCCGAATGGTGTCACGGCTGCGGCGGAGCGCCCGCAGATAGTATGCCAGCACAGCCGCGATGCTGCTGGCGATCAGCAGCAGCGAGCCGAGAATGATCATGTTCTGCCGCGCTTGCAGCCGCGCCAGCGCGATATCCCGTTCGAGCTGACCCGCCTTGAGCGTCGCGATGCGGGCGTTTTGATTGATAAAGTCGAAGCGCGCCGCCATCAGCGCCGCGCTGGTCGAAGCCGCCAGTGCACGGCTTTGATCATCGAGCTGTTTATAGATTTCGAAATGAGTAAGGGCTTTAGCCGAGTTGCCCGCTTGGGCATAGGCTCGGTAGGCGGTGTATTGCAGCTGCCAATAAGGCTGGGTAGCGGCAGCATCTCCCGCAGCGGCGATTGCCTTCTCGACCATTATAATTGCATCGACGGTTTGATGGCGAGCTAGCGCGAGCTCTGCGCGTGTTTCAAACAGCAACGGTGTCATCTCTGGGGATTTATTCACCTGCCATATTCTAAAAGCTTGCGCTAAACTAGCATCGGCAGCATCGAGTTCACGCAAAACTCCCTGTGTCCGAGCTAGATTATTTAACATCTGTATCTCGAGAGTTGGATTATTCAGGCTATTCGCGATCGAATATGCTCGACGATACTCAGCTTCCGTTTCCCTGAAACGTTTTGCAGTATATAATGCTCCTGCAATATTCGCACTTCCTGAAAGCGTCAACATCGGGTCATTCGGGAAGGCCTCTTCAGCTGACCTATAGTAGAAAAATACCTTTTCCAAGTCGTTAGCTTCAAGGTAGATCAGGCCGATATTCTGCAACGCAACGGCTTGGCTTCGCGCTGAGCCGACCTCACCAAAGATAGCGTAAGCTTTCTGATAGTCCTGTAGCGCTAACTGTGGCCGTCCCAAGCTATTTTCCACGCCGGCCCTCGTCTGTAGCAGATCTCCCTGAAGCTTAATTGCTGGTCGAATAGTATTGACCAGTCGGAGCGCAGCATCGATCAGGGGTACAGCTGTCGCAGGTTTATTTTGACGCAGCAGAGCTTCACTGCGGAGCCAGAACGACGTCGCAATCATGGTTGTGCGTGCCTTAGATACGGGCAGCTCGATTGCAAGTAACTCGGCAGCTTTGGCCAGCTTTTCGGCTTCGGCAGGATTGACAGGCATCCTCGACCTGGATGCATCTAGTAACGCTTCAGGCGAGGCAGGTGTATGCGATATGACCTCGACACTTGGTGTTCTGTCGAAAGCGAATACTTGTACTTCTGTACCGGCGCTGAAAAAGACTAACGCGAGAAAAAAGGATAAGCGCATCATCGTCAGCGCATCTTTAGGAGTTTGCTGAGTTGGTTGTGACAGCAATCTCTTCTGATTCTCGTCTGGTGCGCAACCAAAAGTCTGGAGACAGAGTCATTATCGAGCTACCCAGACTA
>CAXTTR010000370.1:0-3263 GCA_964247215.1 uncultured Sphingomonadaceae bacterium | reverse complement strand
GATGTGGCCTAGCGGACCGTTCTTCCGGCCTGTGCGATTGCGCCGGTCAGCGCGACGGCCGCGCTCGTCGAACTTGATGGCAGCTCGAACCAGGCGGCGCGCGGTGCGCGCCGCTATCGGACGCCAGAAATTGCCCTCCATGCCGACGTACATTTGGCTGTTCGCATGAACTTTCGAGCCGGTCGGCCGGGGTCGTGCTCGATGCCCTGCATGGGCTCGATGTGCCGATCTGACGGTGTAGGCGAGCAAGTCGCCGATCGCGTTTGGGTATGTTTGTGCCATTCGGTCCTCCTGATGGTGGACCGCGACCGGCAAAAAGAAGCTGTGGCGCGAAACGCGCACCCTTGAACCGGAGTTCGGAAGTCGCTATAGGAGGGTTGTTCTACCGTCCTGTCAGTGCTTGGCGGCACTGCCTATAGCCGGGGTCTCTTCCAAACCTCGGTCCTCTCTGGGATGCCCGGCCTTCGTGCCGGGCTTTCCTTTATGTGGTCACGGTGAGTTCCCCTCGCTGTCGAGAATCGGACCATAGCCCTAAAATCGGTAATGTGTAAAACCCTAGTGGTTTTTCGGTCTATAATTTTACTTGCGTAACAACAATATCGGTTCCGCTGCGGCGCTCGATCGGCCGCGCTAATTGCGCCGCGCGCTAATTTGACCCCGATAGAACGACGGTTCAAGAAACACTGTTCCCATTCTGTTCGCATCGCGTTTACAAGGGGCCGCTATGCAGAACTGCCTTGATATGCCGATCGCTCGGCCGGTGCCGATCGCTGAAATTGATGCGGGCTTGCGGCTCCGAATTGTCGGTGCTGCCGGGGCTGGTTTCCCGTCACCCGCTCAGGACTGGCACGAAACAGCGATCGATCTTGTCGAGCTGCTGCGCCTCGATCGCGCTGCCAGCTTCGTCTTCCGGGTCAGCGGGCATTCGATGATCGATGCCGGGCTGTACGACGACGACGTGGTGGTGGTCGACCGCGACGCGAAGCCGGTCAACGGGCGAATCGTGATCGCGATAGTTGATGGCGGCTTTGTCGTCCGGCAGCTTTGCTTCAAGGCGGGAGTGCCGGTACTCGAAGCGCGCAACAGCCGCATGTCGTCGCCGGCGACGATCGCCAACGAGGATGTCGAGATATGGGGCGTGGTGCGCGCCAGCGTCCGCAATCTCGAACGATAAAGCTGCGATGTGGGCGATACTCGATATTACCAACTTCTATGTCTCGGCCGAGCGGCTGTTCGATCCGTCGCTGCGCCAGGTACCGGTCTGCGTGCTGTCGAACGGGGACGGCTGCTGCGTCGCGCGGAGCGAAGAAGCCAAAGCGCTGCATATCAAAATGGGCGCGCCGGTGTTCAAAATCCGGGACACAATCCGGCGGCACGGTATCCAGCTCCGGTCGTCTAATTACGAACTTTACAGCGACCTGAACCGGCGTTTCAACATGGTGATCGCTGAGCACAGCGATACCGTCGAAATCTACTCAATCGACGAATCGTTCTTCCGCCTGCCCGTGCTGCCTGACGGCCTCGGCGACGTGGCCTCTGCGCATAAGCTGCGCGCGGCCGTCATGCGCGCCGTCGGCCTGCCGACACGGATCGGGCTTGGTCCAACCCGTGCGCTAAGCAAGGTGGCGAACGCGCTGGCCAAGGCTTCCGAAAAGGTTTGGGGCGGCGTCATCGATCTGCACGATGTCGAGCTGCGCCGGCGCATGTTCGCGACGTGGCCGGTCGATGAAGTCTGGGGCATCGGCAGCGCATTGGCCGCGCGCCTGCGGCCCCTCGGGGTTCGCACGGCCGCCGATCTGGTCGCGTTGCCGCCTGCGGTCGCGCGCGATGTCGGAACGGTCGTTCTGGAGCGCCTGGTCCTCGAACTAAACGGTGTCGAGTGCGTGGATTTTCAGCCGGAACCGGACCTGCTGCAAGCGACCGCCGTCACGCGCTGCTTTGGTGAGACGGTTGACCAAGGCGACGTTCTGCGCGAGGCGATGGTGCGGCGCGCGGTGCGCGCTGCCGAAAAGATACGGGTGCAAGGGCTCGTTGCCTCGCGGCTAATCGCCTTCGCGCATGGCAGCCGGTTCAAGCCGAACGCGCCTTCAGCCCAAAGGTCGGGGCGCTTGTCGCCGGCGACGCACGATCCACGCGCCGTAGCCGCGCTGGCGGGCCAGCTCGCCGATGCGATGTTCGTCCCCGGATCGGTCTATACAAAATGCGGGGTGATGCTCGAAGGGCTGCACCCGCAAGCGGCGATGCAAACCGACCTGTTTGCGGCGGTCGATCCAAAGGCCGTTGGGCTGCTGACGGCAATCGACGGCCTCAATGGTCGCTACGGCCGCAACACCGTGCGGCTCGCGGCGGAAGGCCAGGGCGAGCGCTCCTACGATACAAAACGCGGGTGTAAAAGTCCGTCGTGGACGACGCGTATTGCAGACGTGCCGATCGCCCGATGATCTTAAGCATGACCAAATCGAACAATCGGCGGTGATCGGCGCGGCGACGATTGCCTTCCTTCGTGTATGATCGCCCTGGGCAGCGAGTACCCGGTTTCGGATAACCGGCGCTCAATCCTGCTGTCCGTGGGAGGTGATTTGATTGTCAAACTTTGAAGTCGTCATGGCAACGATCGCGGCAGTGTCGCTGGTCGTTGCTATCGTCAAGCTAGGTAGGCCGTAGGGCCGAAGAGCGGCGGGCGGGGGTGCGCTAACACCCCCGCCCGCCTTAGATGTGAGCCTGCCGTTCGGACCCGACAAGCTCGGGAGATGATTGACCAAACTTTGAGGTCAACGCTGCATATACGGTGTTTTGTCCGAAACGACAAGTTTGCATTGCCAGTTAGCGGCGTACTGGTCCGCAAGTTCGAGATGCACACGGCGCACTTCCTCGGTTGCCGCCGATACAGCTAGAACGCGATGCTCGCGCTCGCGTTTTTCATGATTCTTGTCAGCAATCATCGACCGCGACCTCGGCTCAATCGCTGTTGTTGCTGTTCCTCATGCGCCTGTAGCGTCGCCGCAATCTTTTCGATCCGCTGCGTCTCGAGGAAATTTCCTGCAGCCCTCGCCAGCTCGGGTTCGCGCTTCGCGACGATCGCCTCGGCAAGCCGTTCGGCACGGCCGGGATACCCCGGCATCCCCTGCTCGCTGTACTCAGCAACACGATCGAGGCGCTTCTCGATCCGGTCAGCCGCGCTCTTCAACTGGTTATTCTGATCGATCCAGGTGTCCATCTTTTTCGAGTAGTTGCGATCGGCTCCGGGAAGCCAAGCAACCGGG
>CAXTTR010000369.1:0-3265 GCA_964247215.1 uncultured Sphingomonadaceae bacterium | reverse complement strand
GTTAGCCCGTTCTGATAACGTTTGAGTAACAACCGGCGCATCCCCCGGTCGAATGACTTAGGCCGCGTCAACGAACCAGCCGACTCGACGCTTGCTGTCCAGATTACCGGAGGTTTCCATGCTGAAGCGCAACGTCAGGCTGCTCGTGGCGGTTACTCTCGGTATGCTGGCAGCGTCCACGGCGTCGGCGGGCGGGATCAGCGGCAGCTTCACCGGTATCGTCACCAGTTCGGAAACGGGCTATGACGGGCGCGGCAACATCAACGGGCAATCGGTTACGGGAACCTTCGGCACGCAGTTCACGAGCTGCCCGGCCTTCCCGCCAGGCCCGCCGAACACCTGCTATGTTTCCGCTCTGCCGGTGACCTTCAACATCGCGGGCACGAGCTACCGCTTCGGAACGGCCGCCTATGAAATTCCCGCCTTCAGCTACACCGATACCGCGGCGGGACAGACGCTATCGCTCGCCCCCGATGAAGGCGATCCGCACGGCAGCGTGTTCATTGACCTCGCCGGTCCGGCAGGCGCGTTCATCACCGGCGGCGACCTCAACAGCTTGCATGGCGGCCCGGTTTACGCGTCGGCGTCGACCGCGTTCATCGCAATTCGCCAGACCATCGTCGCCAGTATCCAGCTGACCTCGGTACAGGTCGATGGCGTGGCGGGCGTTCCCGAACCGGCTACATGGACGCTGATGATAGCCGGGTTCGGCCTGACCGGGCTCCGCGTCAGAACCCGGCGGCGGCGGGCCGCTTAGCTCAAAATCCGAATGCCACCGCCGGAGCAAGCGGCGCGTCGATACGGCAAGGTTTACTGCGCGGCCCGGTCCGCCTTGCGCTGCTCGCGCGCGGCTTTCGCCTCCGCCTTGCGGTCGCGCTTGCCGCGCGCGCGGTCGCGCTTCGACTGGCTCGGCGCGACGGCGTTGATCCCCGCGCCGACGATGCGGACCGGCGCGGTAATGATCGACGCCGCGGTCGACACGCAGCCGGTGAGCGCCAGCACGAGCAGTAGCGGGGCCGCGCGGCCGCGTGAGCCGCTCAAACGGTGAAGCTCTCGCCGCAGCCGCAGCTGCCCTTGGCGTTGGGATTGGTGAACACGAAGCCGGCGGCAAAGTCGTCCTCGACCCAGTCCATCTCCGAGCCGATCAGATACATCAGCGAGGCACCGTCGACGAACAGCGTGCCGCCGGGTGTCGCCACCGGCTCGTCACCAAGCGCGGGCGCGGTCACATAGCTCAGCGAATACGCCAGCCCCGAGCAGCCGCGCTTGGGCGTCGTCAGCCGCACGCCCGCGGCGGGCTCGGGAGCCTTGGCGATCAGGTCGGCGATGCGCGCCGCGGCGTTCGGCGTCACCGTGATCGGTGCCGGGCGCGGGCGGCGCGTGGCCTTGGGCGGGCTGGCGGTGGTCGTGTCCATCACAGCATTCCCAGTTCGAGCTTGGCCTCGTCGGACATCTTGCCCGGGTCCCACGGCGGTGCCCAGACGAGGTTGACCTCAGCCGAACCGACGCCCGGCACCGACCCGACACGCAGTTCCACCTCGCCCGGCATCGACTCCGCCACCGGGCAGTGCGGCGTCGTCAGCGTCATCGACACGTTAACATGGCCGTCCACGATATCGACCCCGTAGATCAGTCCGAGGCCGTAGATGTTGACCGGGATTTCGGGGTCATAAATTTCGCGCAGCGACTGCACGACGGCTTCGTACAGGTCGCCGCCGGGCTCGCCCGCGGCAACGGTTACTGGCTTGGCGCTGAGAAAGCCGTCGAGATAATCCGGCGTGCGCCCTTCATGCTTCGCCTGGCCGACCGGGGGCGCTTTGGGCACGACCGGGGCCTCGTCGACTTCCTCGATGCTGAAACTACGCTCGCTCATGATCACCTACCCGAATATCCGCGTCACGCGCCTGATGCCGTCGGCCAGCCGCGCCACGTCGTCCATGTTGTTGTACACCGCAAAGCTCGCCCGCGCCGTCGCCGGGATGTCGAGCAAATCCATCAGCGGCTGCGCGCAATGGTGCCCGGCGCGGATGGCGACGCCGCCTTCATCCAAGATGGTGCCGATGTCGTGCGGATGCACCCCCTTCAGCGAAAACGACAGGATGCCCGCCGACTCCGCCGGGCCGTACAACGTTACCGAGTTGAACTGCGACAGCGCCTCGCGTGCCGCCGTCACCAGCGTCCGCTCGTGCGCGTCGATGACCTCGACACCGATCGCTTCGACATAGTCGATCGCCGCCGCCAGCCCGAGCGCGCCGACGATGTGCGGCGTCCCCGCCTCGAACCGCCCCGGCGGCGGCGCATAGGTCGTGCGCGCGAAGCTGACCGTCTCGATCATCGCGCCGCCGCCCTGCCACGGCGGCATCGCATTCAGGATATCGGCGCGCGCCCACAGCACGCCGATGCCGGTCGGCCCGTACAGCTTGTGCCCCGAGAAGGTGTAGAAGTCGCACCCCAACGCCGCCATGTCGAGCTTGAGGCGGGGTGCCGCCTGGCAGCCGTCGATCAAAAGCAGCGCGCCAACCGCATGCGCCGCATCCGCGACGCGCCGCACGTCGACGATGCTGCCGAGCACGTTCGAGACATGCGCGACGGCGACCAGCCTGGTCCGCGGGGTCAGCATAGCTTCGAGCGCGTCGACGTCGATGCGCTGGTCGGGCGTCAGCGGCGCGACGTCGATCTCGATGCCGGTGCGATCGCGCAACAACTGCCACGGCACGATGTTGCTGTGGTGTTCAAGCGCCGACAGCAGGATACGGTCGCCCGGCTGCAGGCTGCTGCCCCAGCTTTGCGCGACGAGGTTGATCGCCTCGGTCGCGCCGCGGACGAAGACGATTTCGCTCGGGCTGGCCGCGCCGATGAAGCGCGCGACCTTGGTCCGCGCCGCCTCATAGGCCTCGGTCATCGCCGCCGACTTCGCGTAGACGCCGCGGTGCACGGTGGCGTAGTCGGGGCCGTAGGCTTGCGCGACAGCGTCGATGACCGCCTGCGGCTTCTGCGCGGTCGCGGCAGAGTCGAGATAGGCCCAATTGTCGGCAAGCGCGGGGAAGTCGGCCCTTGCTGCTCCCCTCCCTGCTTCAGGGAGGGGCCGGGGGTGGCTCGTTCCGTCCGGTAACGGCAGTGCTTCAAAGGAAGTGCCCACCCCCGGCCCCTCCCTTGAAGCAGGAAGGGGAGCAGCAAGAGGAGAAAACGCGTTCATACCTCACCTCGCAACCACGCTACCGCTTCGGCGGTCAGCGTCTCTCCCAGTTCGGCGTCGCCGATGAAC
>CAXTTR010000368.1:0-3266 GCA_964247215.1 uncultured Sphingomonadaceae bacterium | reverse complement strand
GGCATCGAGCCGATGTAGGTGCGCCGGTGGCCGCGGATTTCGGCCTCGTCGCGCATGCCGCCGAGCGACTGACGGATGAACTCGCGCCCGGTCGCCTTGGCGATCGACCGCCCGAGCGAGGTCTTGCCGACGCCGGGAGGGCCGACGAGGCACAGGATCGGGCCTTTGAGCTTGTTGGTCCGCGCCTGCACCGCGAGATACTCGATGATGCGGTCCTTGACCTTCTCGAGCCCATAATGGTCGGCATCGAGGACGCCCTGCGCGGCGACGATGTCGCGCTTGACCTTCGACTTCTTGCCCCACGGCAGCGCCAGGATCGTGTCGAGATAGTTGCGCACGACGGTCGCCTCCGCCGACATCGGCGACATCGACTTCAAGCGCTTCAACTCGCCGATGACCTTCTCGCGCGCTTCCTTCGACAGCTTGGTGCGGGCGATCTTCTCCTCGATCTCGGCCGTCTCGTCCTTCGGCTCATCGCCGTCGCCGAGTTCGCGCTGGATCGCCTTCATCTGCTCGTTGAGGTAATATTCGCGCTGGGTCTTCTCCATCTGGCGCTTGACGCGGCTGCGGATCTTCTTCTCGACCTGCAGCACGCCCATCTCGCCTTCCATGAAGCCGAACACGGCTTCGAGGCGCTTGGCAATGTCGGTCTGGCCGAGCAGCGCCTGCTTGTCCGAGACTTTCAGCGTCAGGTTCGCGGCGATGACATCGGCAAAGCGCCCGGCATCGGTGATCTGGGTGATCTGCGCGGTGATCTCGGGCGCGGTTTTCTTGTTGAGCTTGGCATACGTCTCGAACTGCTTCGCAGCCGAGCGCACGAGGCCTTCGACCAAGGTCGGATCGTCGATCGTCTCGGCCAGCTCCTCGACGCTCGCCGACAGATAGTCACCGTCGACATCGAGCCGCCCGAGCTTGGCGCGGGTCTGGCCCTCGACCAGCACCTTGACCGTGCCGTCGGGCAGCTTGAGCAGCTGCAGGACCGTCGCGAGCGTCCCAACGGTGTAGAGGTCGTCGCCGCTCGGGTCCTCGTCGGCGGCGTTCTTCTGCGACAGCAGGAACACCTGCTTCTCAGGCCCCTGCATGACGGCTTCGAGGGCCTTGACCGACTTGTCGCGGCCGACGAACAGCGGCACGATCATCTGCGGAAACACGACGATGTCGCGCAGCGGCAGGACGGGTAAGGTCTGCATTCGTTCACTCCACTCGGCTACGCAGATCGTAGCCGCCATCATGCGATATGGGAACGCCCCGCCGTTGCATCAACGGCGGCAGTGTTGCGGGATGCCGCGGCTGGTGCGGTGATCAGCGCGGAGAATATTCTTCTCCGCGCTGGATGCACGCTGCCGCCTACTCCGAGATATCCCGGTACCGCGTCTCCGGCAGCCCGACCACCGTCACCGCCAGCGCCACCGCGACGACAGCGAACGTGTACCACAGCCCGCCGTACGGATCGCCGGTCTTGGCAATGATGTACTGCGAGATCAGCGGCAGGAAACCGCCGAAATATCCCGTCCCGATATGATACGGCACCGACATCGAGGTGTAGCGGATGCGCGCCGGAAACAGCTCGACGAGAATGGCCGCGACCGGGCCGTAGGTCATCGCCGACAGCACGCCCATGACCAGGATGGTCAGCACGATCGCGAGATCGCTGCGTTGGGCCGGAACCGACGCGCCCGGGTACCCGGCGCGGACCAGCGCCCGCTCGACCAGCGCCTTGTCGAAGTGGCCGTGAATGCCATCGAGATCGATCGCGGTTGTTGGGCCGACGGTGATGCGCAGCGGCAGCCCGGCCGACTGCACCCGCCGAAAGCCGATGCCGCGCGCCGATAGAAACTGCATTGCCTGCCCGCAGGCGGTGGCCTGCAGCTTGTTGAACGGATTGAAGCGGCAATCGACACCGGTGACGGTAATCGGCGCGGCTGCGGCAGCCTTGGCAAGCGCCGGGTTGGCGGCTCCGGCCAGACCGTGAAACAGCGGGAACAGCAGCAGCAACGTCAGCGCGTAACCGGTCACCATCAACGGCTTGCGGCCGATCTTGTCGCTGAGCCAGCCGAAAAACACGAAAAACGGCGCCGATAGCACCGCCGCGGTGCCGCTGAGCAGCTTCGCGTGGGTATCGTCGACGAGCGCCGTCTGCTGCAGGAAGTACAGCGTCGAAAATTGCGCGGTGTACCAGATCACCGTCAGCCCCGCCGAAATGCCGAACAGCGCAACGAGGATCGGCCCCCAGTTGCGCGCCGTCCCGAAGCTCTCGCGCGCCGGATTATCGCAGGTCTTGCCTGCTGCCTTCATCGCCTTGAACACCGGGCTCTCGTGGAGCTTGAGCCGGATGTACAGCGACAGCGCCAGCAGCAGCAGCGAGACGATGAACGGCACCCGCCAGCCCCACACGTCGAACGCCGGCTTGCCGAGCGCGAACACCGTCGCCAGCGTCACCACCAGCGACAGCAGGAAGCCGCCGACGACCGAAGCCTGGATGAAGCTGGTGTAAAAGCCGCGCTTGCCCGCCGGGGCATGTTCGGCGACATAGATCGCCGCGCCGCCATACTCGCCGCCGAGCGCGAGGCCCTGCACGAGCCGCAGCGCGACCAGCATGCCGGGAGCCCACAGCCCGGCGCTGCTGAACGTCGGCAGCAGGCCGACGGCGGCGGTCGACACGCCCATCAGGCTGATCGTCGCCAGGAAGGTGTACTTGCGCCCGACACGGTCGCCGATGATGCCGAACAGCAGCGCCCCGAGCGGCCGCACGCCAAAGCCCGCGCCGAACGTCGCAAGGCTCAGCAGCAGGCCGGCGGTGGGATTGTCCGTCGGGAAAAACAGTCGCCCAAGCAGCGCCGCAAGCGTGCCGTAGACGAAAAAGTCATACCATTCGAAGATGGTGCCGAGCGACGACGCGAGAATAACCAGCCGGTCGCGCCCGAGGGTGCTCTCAGCCGCCTGCCCGCCGATCGCAGCTATGCTTGTCGCCATGCACGTTCCCCGTCGCCGTCGCCGCGGTCACGGCTTTGTCATACGGGTGCGGAGGGCGGCGGACAAGCGGCGGGTGACCGCGCTTACGAGTCTTCTGCCGTGCTTGCGGGAGAGGGTTGCGAGGGGCTTGCTGCCTTGTTTGCGCGGCGCTGCTCGGAGGTAAGGGAAGTGAGTGAAGTAGTCCCTCATCCAACCTTCTCCCGTAAGAACGGGAGAAGGCTTAGGGAGAGCATGCCAACGCCCGCGGCAGGGTTGCTGCCGCGGGCGTCACCGCCTGCCAAGGCCGGAGCTCG
>CAXTTR010000367.1:0-3272 GCA_964247215.1 uncultured Sphingomonadaceae bacterium | reverse complement strand
GTCGAGCAGCTCCGGCCCGGGTAGATAGGCGCGGAAGACCAGCTTGAACCGGCCTGCGGGGGCCGGGAGCCAGTTGACGACACGTTCGCCGGCCGGCATCGCCGCTTGCACGAAAATATCGAAGCTGCCGTCGCGCTCGGCGCGCAGTGACGGACTGCGGCTGCCCAGCGCGAAACGCTGCAGCGGATTAGCGGCGAGGAACAGCCGTCCATCGGGTTCCACGCTATACATCGTCAGCGACCAGAACGCGCCCGCGGGAAACTTGGCGGGCAGATGCACCGTGTACGCCTTGCTGCCGTCGAGCGCCGCGCCGGTCTGGTCAACGCTGGCGCTGAGGTACACTGCTTCCTGCGGCGGCAGCGCACCGAGCCCCGCGAGGGCGACGCGCGCGCGCGCGGTATCGTCGGCACCAAAGTTGCCGGTGCCGGGCTCCGAATAGCGCCAGCCGTCGACCACTGTCCCGGCCGTATCGACACTGCGCTTGAGCTCGGCCCGCAGCGCCGGCAGCGCGCTGCGCCACAGCGCCTGCTCAGCGATAGGCAGCTTTGAAAAGGCGTCGGTAACACCGGGCTGAATACCTTGCGCGGCGAAGCCCGCGACGCGCTCGGCGACAGCGGGCGGCAGCGGCGTCCGCCCGAGCGCTTCGTTAACTACCGCGAGCAGCGTTGCCGGGTCGGGCAGCATCACCGGCTCGGCCTTGGTCGGCGTGACAACGGCGGTTCCGTCGTCGACGACGAACTTCTGCGCCGCCGCGGCCGCTGCGTCGAGGTCGGCGGGGCCGTCGCAGAGCACGCGCACCAGCAGCCACGCATCGTTAGTGTCCGAACGCAGCAGCGTCGTTCCCGCGGGCGGCTTGCCCTGCCATGCTGGTCCGGCGATCAGGTAATGCGCCGCGCTGTCGCGGGTCGCGCCCTCGGTCCGCGTACCGACGACCGCGACATTATCAGTAAACAGATCGATCAGCGCCGCGCTATGGTAGCGCTTGGGCAGCGGCGGCGTGTCGAAGCGTACCGGCGCGGCGCTGAGGTCGAGCCAGGCGCTGGCGTACAGGGTGTCGTTATTAGGCGTCGTGACGTCGCGCGTGCTGGCGTCGGCGAGCGACTTGCGGACGAACAGCTGGTTAATGCCGTCGACCCCGTAACTCCGCGCCTTGGCCAGCGTCACGGCGCGGGTCCGCATCATCTCATAGACTGGAAAGGCGAAGTGATAAGCGCGCCGCAGCGCCTCGACCTCGGGCGTATCGGGCAGCGCCGCCGGGGCGGTGACGGCGGGTCGCCTGAGCGGGACGCGCCGGTGTGCCGCCGTCACCGCACCGGCGGGCATCGCCAGCGCAACGCCCAGCAACGGTAGCAGCGTTGCCGCGCTCCAGCGATGTCGCATCATTCCACCATACTGTGCCATTGTCGACGCGTCATGCCGGGGGGTGACAGCCGCGTCCAGTCCGTTACACGTGGCGCTCGATTTTGCTCGCAGCAGTGCCGCTGAATTGGCCAGGAGGAACTTGGCTGCAAGCAGCGAGCCCGGACATTGCTGCCCGGGCTCCACCAACGGCCCTCCCGCTGATCGGTGCCGAAGCGGCAAGCGCTCCAGCACGGACAGCAAGCACGCCTCATTACACTTACGCAATACTAAAGTATTCATTGTTAACTATTTAATGGAGTCCGGTTTGGACGATCAGCAACAACTTGCCCCGCTCGCCGCGTTCGGCGGCGCGGTCCCGCCCGCGCCGCCGTGGTTCACCGCCGCGCTGGCAGATGTGCCCGAGCGTCACGTAGTCGTCGTAAACGGCAGCATGGTCGAGCTGCTGACCTGGGGTGAAGCCGGCAAGCCCGGGCTGCTGCTGCTGCACGGTAATGGCGCGCACGCGGACTGGTGGGACTTTATAGCGCCGTTTTTCGCCGCCGATTACCGTGTCGCGGCACTGTCGTGGTCGGGCATGGGCGGCTCGGCGCACCGCGAGCATTATGATCTACCCGGCTTCGTTGCGCAGATTTTCGCATGCAGCGAAGCTGCCGGGCTGTTCGCGTCGAAGGTCAAGCCGGTAATCGTCGGGCACAGCTTCGGCGGACTACCGATGATGACGGCCGCCGCGACCGCGGGCGAGCGCCTCAAGGCGGCGGTGATCGTCGACTCGCCGTTCCGCCAAATGGGTCAGGGCCGTCCGCCGAACGCCACCGACCGGCCGCATAGAATCTACACGACGCTGGCGGAAGCGCTCGCCCGGTTCCGCTTCGCGCCGCTGCAGTCCGCGCCCAACGCATACATCGTCGATCACATCGCGCGCGGCTCGCTGATCGAGGTGCCCGGCGGCTGGCAGTGGCGCTTCGATCCGTATCTATGGAGCCGCTTCGACTTCGGCACACCGACCGACTGGCTTGCCAAGCCGGGCTGTCCGGTGGCGCTGATCTGGGGCGAGCGCTCGGCGCTGCTGCCGCCCGAAATGGTGCGCGACGTGCGCGGCCTGCTACCGCCGGGGGCGCAAGCGTTCGGAATACCAGGCGCCGCGCATCACGTCATGGTCGATCAGCCGTTGGCTTTCGTCAGTGCGCTGCGCGGGTTGCTGGCAGGCTGGCCGGGGTAGCCACTCCGGTATATGCTGCGGCTGTTCTCATACCGCCGCTGCCCCAGCGCAAGCTGAGGCCCATGCTCGTGTGACAGCGTATACGGCCCGGACGTGGTCCAGCTTGCGCTGGGGCGACGACGTGAGGTTGGATGCAGGAAGCCTGACCAACAGCCAGTTACTCACCCCACCGGCGTCGGGCTGTACAGCCCCGGAAACACCTGCTTAAGCGCCGCGATCTTCGGCATGTCGTTGACCACGATGTACGGGTAACCCGGGTTCAGCTTGAGGAAGTTCTGGTGGTAAGTCTCCGCCGGGTAAAACGCCTTGCCGGTCTCGACGGTGGTCACCACCGGCTTGCCATAGGCATGTACGCGGTTCAGCTGCGCTATATACGCTGCCGCTAGCTTCGCCTGCCCGGCATCCTGCGCGAAGATCGTCGAGCGGTACTGCGCGCCGCTGTCGGGCGACTGGCGATTGAGCTGCGTCGGATCATGGAGCAAGAAGAACGCATCTAGGAGCGCGTCGTACGATAGCCGTGAAGGGTCAAAGGTCACGTCCACAACCTCAGCATGACCCGTTCGATCCGTACATACTTCCTTATAGGTTGGGTGCTCCAAATTTCCACCTTCGTATCCGACGGCGGTATCGAGCACGCCGGCTAATTCGCTGAACCTGGCTTCCACACCCCAAAAACAGCCTGCTCCAAATG
>CAXTTR010000366.1:0-3278 GCA_964247215.1 uncultured Sphingomonadaceae bacterium | reverse complement strand
GCATCAGCCTGTCGGAACGCATCCCAACTGCCGCCGGTTACTTCGCTCCACGATACCACATCGTCTGGAGTCTTGCCGCGATGCCGTTGCTATCCATTCTGCGCGCGTTCTTCGCACTCCTTTCGCTGGCGGTCCTGGTTACGGCGGGCTACCTGCTGTGGACGTGGTATCAGGGAGACCTGTTCCGCGGCACCGACGGTGTCGTCCACCGCGTCCGCCACGACTGGCAGCTGTGGACCGGAGCCGGCCTGCTGGCCTGGTCGCTGCTCGGCCGCTTCGTAGCGCGCCTCCTGTTGGCGCGCGGTGATCGCGACCCGACGCGGGCGGAGCGATCGGCGGGCCAGGAGCTGGCGGGAGCCAATGGGGCAACGCTGCACGTCGAGATGGCGGGCTCGACTGATGCCCCGCCGATAATCCTGACCCACGGCTGGTCGCTCGACAGCACGGTCTGGTTCTACGCCAAGCGCGATCTGGCTGACCGCTTCAGGGTGATCACCTGGGACTTGCCGGGGTTGGGCAAGTCGACGCGTGGCACGAGCGGCCTGGTCAGCATGCCCGATTTTGCGCGGGACCTTGCCGCCGTGATCGGCCTGGCTGGAAGTCGTCCGGTCGTCCTCGTCGGGCATAGCATCGGCGGTATGATCATCCAGACCCTGGCGCGAGATCAGCCGGAACTGTTCGCGCGTGCGGTCGCGGGTGTCGTGCTGCTCAACACCACCTACACCAACCCGCTCAAGACGATGATCCTGAGCGGGCTCGCCCAGCTGCTGCGCTGGCCGGTGATCGAACCGATGATGCGGTTGAAAATCTGGCTGCAGCCGCTGGTCTGGCTGAGTTCGTGGCAGAGCTATCTGAGCGGCTCGGCGCATATTTCGGCGCGCTTCGGCTTCGGGCGCTTCGTGACGCGAAGCCAGCTCGATCAGGCCACGCTGCTCATGACGCGCAACCCGCCGGGCGTCTCGGCGCGCGGCGACCTCGCGATGTTCCGCTGGGGCTCGGCGCAGGCGCTGGCGGGCGTCGACGTTCCCATACTGGTGATTGGCGGCAGCGCCGACATCGTCACCAAGCCGGAGGCCAGCCGGACCATCGCCGCCGCGAACCCCCGCGCCCGCCTCCAGATTATCGACGGGGTCAACCACATGGGCTTTCTCGAGCGCGCCGACATCTACAACGAGGCAATCGCCAGCTTCGCGGCTTCGGTGCAGCGCGCCGGCTTGTAAGCTGGAACCGGAGAAGCAGCCGTGCCTGACCTGATCTCCGCCAATACACACATGATAATGATCGGCACCGCCGGCTGGTCGATCCCGGCAGCCGTCGCGGTAAGCTTTCCCGGCGCGGGCTCGCACCTGCAGCGATACGCGCGCGCGTTGCCAGCGGTCGAGATCAATTCGTCGTTTCATCGACCGCACAAGCTCGGCACGTACCAGCGCTGGGCCGCAACGGTGCCTCCCGGCTTCCGCTTCGCCGTCAAGTTGCCGAAGGCGATCTCGCATGTCCGCCGGCTGGTCGATGCCGACGATCTGTTGAACCAGTTCGTCACGGAAACGGCCGGGCTTGGCGACAAGCTTGCGGTCATACTCGTTCAGCTGCCGCCGAGCCTTGCATTCGACGCGCAAGTGGCGGGGGCTTTTTTCGATGCGCTGCGGCGGCGCACCGACGTTAGCATCGCCTGCGAGCCGCGACACGCGTCGTGGTTCAGCGACACCGCGAACGCCTGCCTCGCCAGCCACCATGTTGCCCGGGTCGCCGCCGATCCGGTGCTCGCGCCGGGCGGAGAACGGCCGGGTGGGTGGCCGGGGCTGCGCTATCACCGGCTGCACGGGGCTCCGCGCATCTACTACTCGTCGTACGGCCAAGGTTATCTGGATGCGCTCGCCGGGACGCTGACGTCCAGCGACCCCGCCGTTCCATGCTGGTATATTTTTGACAACACGGCGTCGGGCGCGGCGACCGCCGATGCGATGATGCTCCGGTCGATCCTTGCCGGTTGACCCGCCTCCCCCGTGCGCTGGCGATTAGCACCCGTCGAAGCAACTTCCGCACTGCACAATGGTTTATCGCGGATGACACAGAATCTCCGCAAGACATCGCTCCCGCCGCAGCCGCGAGGCCGGCAATCGCCGCATTCGGGGATGGTGCCGGCCAAGCGCGGCAAAGGATGGCTCGTTGCTGGAGCGGCCGTCGGGCTGGCCGCAACGGCGTTGTTCAACCGAGCACGGACGCGGCGCGCCGAAGCGGGCACTCCGCCCGTTGGCAAGTTCGTTGCGGTCGACGGGGTCCGGTTGCATTATGTCGATCGTGGCGCGGGGCCGGTCGTCGTGCTCCTCCACGGCAACGGTGTCATGCTCCAGGATTTCGAGGTCAGCGGCGTGATTGGCCGCATAGCCGAGCATCACCGCGTTCTCGCCTTCGACCGGCCGGGGTTCGGCTATAGCGAGCGGCCCCGGTCGACGATCTGGACACCCGCCGCGCAAGCCACCCTGATCGTCCGCGCGTTGAAGCAGCTCGGCGTCGAGCACGCCGTGATCGTCGGACACAGCTGGGGGACGATGGTGGCGCTGGCGATGGCGCTCGATCATCCTGGCGTCGTCGGCGGACTGGTGCTGCTGTCGGGCTACTACTACGGAACGGCACGGCCGGACGTCATACCAACGTCGCTGCCCGCCATTCCGTTGATCGGCGACCTGATGGCGATGACGGTCTCACCGCTCGCCGGCAGCGTGATCGGTCCGGTGGCGATCAAGGCGAGCTTCGCGCCCGCGCCAATATCGCCGAAGTTCGCCGGCTTTCCACTGGCGATGACACTCCGGCCGTCGCAGGTGCGCGCGACCGCCGCCGACACCGCGATGATGATACCCGCCGCCATCGCGCTCAGCCGCCGCTATGCCGAACTTAACGTACCGACAATCATCATGGCAGGCGAAGGCGACCTCATTGCCCATGTCGCAACACACGCGAAGCGGCTGGTCAAGGATATCGCCGGGGCGGAGCTGCGTACCGTTCCCGGGCAAGGTCACTTATTCCACTATGCCGTACCCGAGCAGGTCGCAGCGGCTATCGATGACGTGACTCAACCAACCGTGTCAAATCGATCGCCGGCGATGTCGACCGCGACCTAGCGCGGGTCGCGCCCCCGCTGACGATGACTTGCCGGAGACAAACATCGTCGGCTGGGTCTACCAGCCGATAGGCATGTGGATCAGCCCAAATATCAGCAACAAGATGACCGTGACGACCGCTGATATCAGCAGCGATCCGAGGCAACCAAGTTTGTTCGA
>CAXTTR010000365.1:0-3285 GCA_964247215.1 uncultured Sphingomonadaceae bacterium | reverse complement strand
GGCCGATGCCGATCAGCGGCGAGTTGATCGACTGGTGCGCGCCGCCTTCGGGCCCCAGCGTCACCCCCGACGGCGTCGCCACCAGCAGGAACCGCGCGTCCTGGTAGCAGCCGTAGTTGAGCGCATCGAGCCCGCGCGCGATAAACGGATCGTACACCGTGCCGACCGGCAGCAGCCGCGTGCCGAACAGCGGCGCGGCGAGCCCGAGCGCGGTCAGCATCAGGAACAGGTTGTTCTCGGCGATACCAAGCTCGATGTGCTGCCCCGCACCGTGCCCCGCCCATTTCTGCGCCGACGGGATCTTGGCGGCGTGGAAGACATCCTTGAGCTCAGCGCGCCGGAACAGCCCGCGCTGGTTGACGAACGCGCCGAGGTTGGTCGACACCGTGACGTCGGGTGAGGTCGTGACAAGGCGGTCGGCGAGTGCCCGCGATGTGGGATCGCTCGACTTGGCGAGATCCAGCAGCACGCGCCCGAACGCCGACTGCGTCGACTGCTCGGCTCCGTCGGGGACGGGCAGCCTGGGCGGCACCGCAATAGCGGCGGCGGGCGGCGCGGCCTTGCGCCGGGCCAGCGGCGAGTCCGCGACGAACGCCTGCAGCGACTTCGCCGCATTGTCGCCCAGCCCCGCAAACGGCTGCCACTCGTCGCCCGCGGCGATGTTCAGGCCACGCCGCAGCCCGTCGATCTGGCCGGGGTTCATCAGCCCGGCGTGATTGTCCTTGTGCCCGGCGAACGGCAGCCCAAAGCCCTTGATCGTGTAGGCAATGAACATCGTCGGGCGCTCGTCGGCGGCGGCATCGAACGCCTCGATCAAGGTCGCGACGCAATGCCCGCCGAGGTTGGTCATCAGCTCGCCGAGCGCGGTGTCGTCGTAGCCGCCAAGCAGCTTCGCGACATGCGGCTTGCCGCCGATGTCGGCGCTCAGCCGCGCCCGCCACGCCGCGCCGCCCTGATAGGTGAGCGCGGCGAAGTCGACGTTGGGGCAGGCGTCGATCCACTCCTGCAGGCTCTTGCCGCCGGGCTTGGCAAACGCCGCCTGCTGCTTCTTGCCGTACTTCAGCGTCAGCACGCGCCAGCCGCAGGTCTCGAAAATGTCGTCGAAGCGGCGGAACATGCGGTCGGCGGTGGTGTGGTCGAGCGACTGGCGGTTGTAGTCGACAATCCACCAGCAGTTGCGGATGTCGTGCTTATAGCCCTCGATCAGGCATTCGTAGATATTGCCCTCGTCGAGCTCGGCATCGCCCATCAGCGCGATCATCCGCCCGGCGTCGGCCTCGGCCAGCCCGCCGTGCGCGATCAGATAATCCTGCACGAGGCTGGCGAACGCCGTCACCGCGACCCCCAGGCCGACCGAGCCGGTCGAGAAATCGACGGGAATGCGGTCCTTCGTCCGCGACGGATAGCTTTGCGCGCCGCCATAGCCGCGAAAGCGCTGCAGCTGATCGAGACTTTGATTGCCGAGCATATAATGGATCGCGTGCAGCACCGGCCCCGCATGCGGCTTGACCGCGACCTTGTCGTTCGGCCCGAGCGCGTGAAAGTACAGCGCCGCCATGATCGCGGTGATCGACGCGCACGACGCCTGATGCCCGCCGACCTTGAGTCCGTCAGGGCTTTCGCGCAGGTGATTGGCATTGTGGATCGTCCACGCCGACAGCCAGCGCAGGCGCGCCTCGAGCGCCTCCAACGAAGCGACCAGGCCGGAGTCGACAGTGTCGAGGGTGTCAGCACTCATTGAGCGGGTTCCGTTCATCCGATGCGAGACAAGCCGCGCGGTCGTGCTACTGTGCAATCAATCGCTACGACTGTCGAGATACGCCACCTTCCGCCCGCTCAGCCGCCATCACGTGACACCTGGCGCCGCCAGCGCGCGCCCGGCGGCCTAGTCGGGCAGCACCCGCGCTTCGTCGATCAGCATGATCGGAATACCGCCGCGGATCGGATAGGCGAGTCCGGCCGCTTCCGACACCAGCTCCTGCGCCGCCGCATCATAGCGCAGCCGCGATTTGGTCAGCGGGCAGACGAGGATCGCCAGCAGCCGCGGATCGACCTCGACCGGCGCGGGCCCAGCCTCGCCCGCGTTCTCCGTCACTGGCGCGTCACGCCGCCGCCGGTGCCCTGCGCGAAGGTCATCAGCGCAGTCAGCGTCGCGGCACGCGCCGGCAGGTCGCGCGCTTCGAGCAGCGCCTGCTTCTCGACCGCGTCGAACGGGCAGACGGTGCTCAGCGTCGTCACCAGCGACTCGTCGTCGGCCTGCGCCACCGCGGTCCAGTCGGCGCTCAACCCCTGCGCGTCGAGGTAACCGCGCAGCTCGCGCTCGAGCGCCGCACGTGCCGCGGCGGCAAGCGGCTGGGCTTCCTCGCTGTCGGCGGCGAACGCCTCGAAGTCGGGCATGACCTGGCGGTACGGCGTCGTCACCTCGAGCTCGCGCGTCACCGCAAACCGCGTCACCCCCGCCAGCGTCACCAGCAGGCGGCCGTCGTCGGTGGCGCTGCAGTCGGTGATCCGCCCGGCGCAGCCGACGTTGAACAGCGCCGGTTGCGCTTTCACCGCCTTGCCGCGCGTCGCGGCACCGCTGCTGCGCTCGACACCGCCGTCGGGAGCCGCATTGCCGCGCGACTGGATCATGCCGATCAGCCGCGACCCCGCCATCGCGTCGCGGATCATCACCAGATAGCGCGGCTCGAAGATGTTGAGCGGCAGCAGCCCGCGCGGCAGCAGCACCGCGCCGTCCAAGGGGAACACCGGGATCACGGTCGGCAGCACGCCGTCATCCCCGTCGTCGAAGTCGTCGCTGTTGAAGTCGTCGGGGCCGCTCATGCGAACAGGATCGTCGACATCTTGCGGCGTACTCCCGCGGCCCACGGATCGGCGAACCCGGCCGCCTCGAGCAACTGCAACAACTTGGCCTTCGCTGCACCCTCGTTCCAGCTGGCATCGCGCCGCATGATCTCGAGCAGTTCCTTCGCGGCGGCATCGCGGTCGCCGCGCGCCAGCAGGCCGCCGGCCAGCTCGAAACGCGCCGCATGGTCCTCGGGAGCCGCCGCGAGCTTGGCGCTGAGCCCGGCAAGGTCGTCGACCGGCACCGCCGCTTGCGCCAGCTTCAGCGCCGCGCGCGCCTGGATCACGGCCGCGTCCTTGCTGTCGGCGGGAACCACCGATAGCGCCGCCGCCGCGCCTTCGACGTGACCGAGCGCGAGCAGCGCCTTGGCGTAACCAGCGGCGATATCGGCGCGGTCGGGCAGTTCCTGCGCCAGCGCGCCGAACATCTCGGCCGCCTCG
>CAXTTR010000364.1:0-3294 GCA_964247215.1 uncultured Sphingomonadaceae bacterium | reverse complement strand
GATCTCATGACGAACGCCAGGAACAAGCTGCGCCAAAGCGTCGGTCTTGCGCCACAGTACCCCGGCTTCGACGCCGCGCTGATCTCCATCGACGAGGCGCGTCAGCTTGCCGAAGCGGGCGCGATGACCGACGTCTTCTTTGCCCAGGCAGGACGGCGCGTTCACAAGTGGGTGCACTACCTTGGCATCTACGACCGCTACTTCAGAGCCTTCTGCGGATCGAAGGTCAACATTCTCGAGATCGGGGTGAGCAAGGGCGGGTCGCTGGATATGTGGCGCGACTATTTCGGCCCGTCGGCGACGATTACCGGCATCGATGTCGACCCCGAATGCGCCGGCTACGTGTCCGAGCCAAATCATGTGCGCATCGGGTCGCAGGACGATCCCGCATTCCTCAGGCGCGTCGTCGAGGAACTCGGTGTGCCGGATATCATACTCGACGACGGTTCGCACATCGGACGGCACCAACGTGCCAGCTTCGACATACTTTTCCCGCTGCTGGCAGACACCGGGCTGTACATGATCGAAGACATGCACTCGGCCTACTGGCCCGGCATCCACGAGGGCGGTCACCGGCGTAAAGGTACCGCGATCGAACACGTCAAGGACATGATCGACGATATGCATGCCTGGTACCATAACCGCGCGACTGTCTCGCCGGCGCGTGATCAGATCGGTGCGATCCACGTTCACGACTCGATCACGGTGATCGAGAAGTGCGTGGCGAAGCGCCGCCCCAGCCATGTCATGGTGCCCGGCTGAACTTGGTCCTCGGCTAATGGGTGGGCCAAACGATACGGTCCAATAGATGTCGGGTTAGTGGCATGGCTTCATTGTCGCGCTCTTATTTCTGAACGAGGTAATCAGGCGACGCTATCTGCAGCAGGATGGCACACCGTACGCAGCCTACGGGTGCAGAAGAGGAAGAAAGCATGGGTGGGGTGTCGCTCGCCACGATCGGCAAGCTGCTGGGCCATGTCCTCCCGGAGACGAGCGCGCGCTACGCGCACCTTGCCGACGAGGTGATCGCCGACGCCGCCGAGCGGGTGTCGGGGTCGCTCGCGCGCCGCTGGGGGCTGGCCCGGTGACCGCCTACCCGCTCAAGCGCATCGTCGCGCTGTCCCTCACCGAGGTCGGCATTGCCGCCGAAATAGCCGGAGAACCCAGGAGCGCGGCCGCGCGACAACTTGGCTTCCGCACGCGCACGGCATCGGCGTCCGCTGCTATCCGTCGGGGCGCAAGGTCTATGTCGCGCAGGCGCGCATGGGCGGTCGCCAGCGCACCGTCACGATCGGTTCCGCCGCGGTCCTCAGCGAAGCGCAGGCGGTCGACGTGGCGCGCCGCGTCCTTGCCCGCGCTGATCGGCGACAACCCCGCCGAGACGCGCGAGCGGACCCGCGCTGCGCCGACGTATGCCGCGTTCCTATTCGAGACGTACACTTCCATTTACGTCTATTCTGTACTTGCTGAGTGATCCTGACAACGAAGTTACGGTGAACTCTTCTCCGTCCTTGCTCCACGCTGCAATAGGCTCACCGGGCTCAATATCCTTCAGACAGCTTTCGGCGAGCTTGGCGAAGCGTTCTCGCCGCTGGTCGAGATTGATCAGGCGGACATAGCGCTCGTTGCCCGACTGGCAGCGCGAGAGGCCCTGCTTCTTCGATGCGTAGCTGTCGACTAGCAGGACATATCGGCCGCGCGTTCCCAGCACGCGGACATCGTGGTCGTCGGCGAAGTTTATCAGCGACGGATCGAGCGTCACGCTGACGCGGACCGTGCGTCCGCCGGCGTCGACCTCGATCATGTGGGCGTTCGCCTTGGCGGGCGCGCGCAGCGCGGGCTTGGCGGTGCTTGTGACCGCGAACAGCGCGGCCACCGCGGCTATGCCCGCGCTACCCCAGGATGGCATCGGCATAGCAGACTCCCGAGTAGCGCCAGTCGTCGCCGCCCTGATGGCCGCGCCTGAAGCTGCCGCCATCGCGGGCGTGCAGCTGGTCGACGGTCATCTTCTGGTTGATCGGCTTGGTCGTATCCCACCCGATGTTGCCTGTCGCCGGATCGCACAGGATGTCGGGATTGCGGACCCATGCCTTGCCGTCCCAGCTGTGATAGGGACCGCCGTTCCAGCGCGCGACGGTCTCGCGCGTGAGCTGATCGGCCGTGTAGCTGCGGCCTTGCTGCGACAGGTAGGCGATCGCGGTGCGCCGCTTATCGGCGAACAGCAGCAGCCCCGCATCGATGTTGCGCTTCCAGCTCCAGCATTGCTCGAACGTCGGCGCGGGGGAGGTCAGCTGGCATATGCCGTACCCCCCGTCGAACGACACGATCGGCTCGCCGTGCGCGGTGAAATGCTTGTCCTTCGTCTCGTGCGCGAGGATCGCGCCGAACCCCTCGCTGCCCGGCTTGGCGGCAAGATAAGCGTCGACATCGCTGCTCGTGGGGTTGCTGCCGATGATCTTGACGTGCGTGCCTGCAGGCGGCGGCGCATGAAGCGCCTTTCCGCGACCATGCGCGGCGGCGGGAACCGGCGGGTCCGCCGCGCCCGGCGCGGCCCCGCGAACATCGACCGTCAGTGTGCCGCCGAGGTCTTTGAGAAGCGGCGCGGCGCTCCAGCGGTTGCCCGGCGTCGTCACCTTGCCCGCGCGATGATAGGTGCGCCAGACAAGTTTCCAGTTCCATACGTGGGGGCCGACGCCGTCGGTTTGGAAGTCGACGGCGGGAGGTTCGGTGCTGACGGGGATCGTGAACTTGGCGTCGTTCGAGGGTGAGATGATCCGCACAACCGTACCTTCAGCCGACCCGAGCGAAGGGACGATAGCCTAACGTCAGACCGGATGAAAGCGCGCACGCTCGGCCGCTGATCGCTCCGATATTCAGGGCCGCTACCGGCACTTGGCTTGGACGCAAAACGACACGGCGCTTGGCCAGCAGCGAGGTCGAAGCCGCGGCAGATCAGCGGCGTGCCGACGCGTAACAGAAGCTGCAAATCCGGTGCGACCTGAGTCGTCGAACCCGAGCGCAGTTCCGCATCCGCTGGTGGCTATTTGGTGGTAAACCGGAACAGTACGCGAACAATCGCCGTCATCGTTGGCGATTACGTTCATCGACAATCGACAATCGTCGAGCGCCGGAAGACTCTAGGTGTCTGCAGGAAATCGACAAATCACGCTCAATTTTGCTGGTGCTCGACAGGCACACTTCAGACGTGTCGGCGCATCATGGGTGTCGCGGAACGGGTCTTCCCATGTTTTCTACGCAATGAGCGCGAGCGCTCCTGCACCTACACAATCGGAA
>CAXTTR010000363.1:0-3313 GCA_964247215.1 uncultured Sphingomonadaceae bacterium | reverse complement strand
GAATCAATCGAAGAGTCGCTCGTCAACCTTTGTCCACATTGCCTAACAATCTCGTCTCGGTGCTGGGCAACCCCGCCGTCGCATTCGACACCTATCCAGATACGCCGCGGTGGTCGGGATCGGTGTTTGTCGACGTGTCGGCGCCGGTTACCGATCGGCTGCGCGCCTCGCTGCGAACCGATGTCACCGCCCAGACCTCGACGTATTTCAGCTCGACTGGAACGACACTCAATCCGGGTACCCAGATCAGTGGCTACGCGGTTACCGATTTCCGCGTGGGTGTCGAGGATAGCAAGTCAGGCTGGTCGCTATCCGCTATCCTCAAGAACGCGTTTGACAAGACCTATTACGTCGGTGGCATCGGCTTCGCGAGTCTGTTTGCAGTCAACACCGTCCTGCCCGGCAGTCCGCGGACCTTTTTGATCGAGGGACGGCTCAAATTCTAATCGCGCATGAGAACTGGGCTTGAGAAAAGGAGACCATGATGTCTGACCGGCTGCGTTTTGGGATATTTCTGCCGCCGCACCATCTGCCGGTCAATTACAACCCTACCTACGCTTTCCAGCGCGATACCGAAATTATCCAGATGATCGATCAGATCGGCTTCGAGGAGGCGTGGATCGGCGAGCATCACTCGGGCGGGGCCGAGCCGATCGGTGATCCGATGCTGTTCATTGCCCATCTAGCCGCACAGACCAAACATATCCGGCTCGGCACCGGTGTGGTTTCGCTTCCATACCACAATCCGCTGTGGATCGCCGACCGCCTGGCAATGCTCGATCATCTGACGCGTGGACGCGTCATGCTCGGCCTCGGGCCCGGCGCGCTCGCCACCGACGCCGCGATGATCGGCATTCACCCGTCCGAGCAGCGCGATGCGCTCGAGCAGGATACCGCCGTGCTGATGCACTTGCTGACTAGCGACGAGCCGATCTCGATCGAGACCAAGCGTTACAAACTCGTCAACGCCCGTCTCCAGCTCGATTTCTACCAGGACCCGCACCCCGAGGTCGCCGCGGCTGCGATCGTCTCACCCTCGGGTCCGCGCCTTGCCGGTCAGCATGGCTTCGGCCTGATCTCGATCGGCGCGACGATGAAGGCGGGGGTCGATGTGCTGGCGATGCACTGGGATGTCGCCGAGCGCCGCGCCGCCGAGTGCGACAAGCAAGTCAGCCGCGATAAGTGGCGGCTGGTCGGCCTTATGCACATCGCCGACACCAAGCAGCAGGCAATCAAGGATGTCGCGCATGGGCTGCGCGAGTTCTGCGATTATCTGCAGCATACCGCATCGACGCCGCAGATGCTGCCGGTGGGCAACACCGTCGAAGAGTACATAGAATGGGCGATGTCGACCGGCGCCGCGGTGATCGGCACCTATCAGGAGGCGATCGAACAAATCGAGAAGCTGCAATCGCTGTCGAACGGCGGCTTCGGCTGCTTCCTGCTGTTCGACCATAATTGGGGAAATTGGGCCGCCAAGAAGCATCACTACGAGCTGTTTGGCGAATACGTCATCCCGCACTTCAAGAAGACCAACCGGCGCCTGAAGATGAGCGAGGATTATACGCGGTCGGTCCGGGATAATCTGGCCAAGGCGCAGCAAGAAGCGATCGGTGCGTTCGCGGCCAAGCATCAGGCCGCCGCGTGAACCGGCTGGCTGGCAAGGTCGCGATCATTACCGGTGGTCAAACGATCTTTTCAGCCAGGGCAAACATAAACGGGGCCGTCTGTTGCACCGAGGGCCGGTCGCGGTGGAGCAGCTCGAACCGGCGCAGATTGGGGTACGCCGCCGTCCACTCCTCGATCGCAGGGTCATACTGCTGCCACAGCGGGATCATCCTGCTCTCGACGACGGTGTCCTGCATTCCGAGCAGCGCGATGACGGCGATGTCAGCAATGCCAAATCGGTCGCCGATGACGTACTCGCGCGCACCGATACGACGGTCAAGGTCGCTCAGCCCGCCTCGGACCTTGCGAAGCTGCCGCTTGGCCCACTCAGCGCTAATCGCCTCGCGCTGCATCTCCCAGAACAGCAACAGCGTCGCATCCATCACCCCTTCTGCAATGACCTGAACCTGCTTGGCACGAAGCGCCTCGCCTGGATCATGCGGTAGCAGCGGCGGATCGGAATATGTCGTCTCCAGCCAGTCGAGGATGAAGGTGGATTCGAACACTGGCTCACCATCATCGGGGATCAGCACGGGCAGTTGTTCGAGCGGGTTGTAGCGTGGTGTGGCACTGTCCGCATGCCAAGGTATTTCATCTTGGATAATAAAAGGGATCGCTTTCTCGATCAACGCCATGCGCACCTTACGAGCGAAGGGGCTAGGCGTCGCGCTGATCAAAATCATTCTCTACCTCCCAAAAGTTGTGATTGACCTCCGCCATGATTGCTCCGCGAACGGTGTTCTCCTACTGGTGCGTCATACTAAACGTTGAAATCCTTCGCAGCCAGAATGCAATCGCTGCAGCGAGTGCCGCGTCCGACAGACTGTCATCGCACAGCCTCGTGACCAGCGAAGCCTTAGCTTGGTCCCACTGGCGGCCGTTACCGTATCGCATCGCCTAGTACCACGCGGCCACGCGCAGCCGTAGCAGCGCCTCAACGCGGTCGAAGCGGATTACATGCGCCAGTCGGGACAATCGTCGAGGATGTGCAGCATCAACTAGTCGATGAATGAGGCTGGCTTTGCAAACACCCGGAGTGAGGCCATCGCTCGACGTGTGATTATCGCACGGCTTGAAAGCGGATCGGGACGTTTAGATGCAGACACTGCAAGAGTCATATTTCCAGGCGGTATGCGGATGCTGCGTGCCGATCTAGGATATGGTCTGGTATAAACGAGAGTCTAATAGCATCTTCAGGCAAAGTTAGCCTGCATCTGGACTGCTATTAAGCAGCATCTTCAAACTGCAGCCGCGCCAACTTAGCATACAGTCCCCCATTCGCGATCAGCGCATCGTGCGTGCCCTGCGCCACTACATGTCCGCCGTCCATCACCACGATCCGGTCGGCTGAGCGCACCGTCGCCAGCCGGTGCGCGATGACCAGCGTCGTTCGCCCGGCCATCAGCCGCTCTAAAGCACGCTGGACGAGTTGCTCACTCTCGGCATCGAGCGCGCTGGTGGCTTCATCGAGGAGCAGCAGCGGAGCGTCGCGGAGGACGGCGCGGGCGATGGCAATACGCTGGCGCTGGCCGCCCGACAGGCGCGCGCCGGCTTCACCGAGGAAGGTATGGATGCTGTCGGGAAGCGCTTTCAGGAAGGTGTCGGCGTGCGCGGCTTCGGCTGCCGCCCAGACTTCGGCCTCGGT
>CAXTTR010000362.1:3108-3316 GCA_964247215.1 uncultured Sphingomonadaceae bacterium | reverse complement strand
CGCCGATCAAGCTGATCTCGGGCTATTCGCCGTTCTGCCAGACGTTCTTCGATGATGTGCAGGTGCCCAAGGAAAACCTCGTCGGCACGCCGGGCAAGGGCTGGGACATCGCCAAGTACCTGCTCACCCACGAGCGCGAGATGATCGGCGCGCTCGACTTCTCGGCGGGCGGCCGGCAAGTTCTCGCCCGCGTCGCCCACCACCAACG
>CAXTTR010000362.1:0-3098 GCA_964247215.1 uncultured Sphingomonadaceae bacterium | reverse complement strand
CGCTGAGCCAGATCGCCAAGCGCACGATCGTGTTGGCGGATGCCAAGCTGTCCGACAGCGGGCTGCGCACCGATATCGTCCGGCACGAGATCGACGCGTGGGCGTTCAACCTGACGATGGAGCGCGTCAAGGACGAAGCCAAGGCCGGGCACGGCGTCGGCGCGCTGTCGTCGATGCTGAAATATTACGGCACCGAGCTCAACAAACACCGGCAGGAGCTGCTGATGTCGGTTGCCGGCTCGGACGGACTGGCGTGGGAGGGCGACGCACCGGGCGAAGGCGACCTGTCGCGCGCCTGGCTCCGCAGCCGCGCGAACTCGATCGAGGGCGGCACCAGCGAGGTCCAGCTCAATATCATCGCGAAGCGCGTGCTGGAGCTGCCGAGCGTGTGATCCTTACTGCACCCCCTCTCCTCTTGGGGAGGGGGCCGGGGGGAGGGAGCGACCGAGTGGCTTAGCTGCCGGAAGCAAGTGCCCTCCCCCAACCCCCTCCCCAAGAGGAGAGGGGGCTAGAAAGCGTCTTCCGCAGGAGGAGGGGGCTGGAAAGATTGGGGAGTTTCGTATTGGCCTTGGTACTCACCGACGATCAGTCAATGATTCGCGACTCCGCCGAGGGCTTCTTCAAGTCCGAAGCGCCGGTTAGCGAACTGCGCCGCCTGCGTGATAGCCACGACGCCACCGGCTTCGACCGCGGCACCTGGGCCAAGATGGCCGAGATGGGTTTCGCCGGCGTTCTCGTTCCCGAGACGCACGGCGGCTCGGGGTTCGGCTATGTCGCCGCCGGGCTGATCGCCGAGGCGACCGGGCGCAACCTGTCGCTGTCGCCGCTGCTGTCGACCGCGGTGCTCGCGGCGACGGCGCTGCTGGCGGGCGGCTCGGACGAGCAGCAGGCGAAGTATCTGCCGCGGCTGGGGGCGGGCGAGTGGCTATGCGCGCTCGCCGCGGACGAGGCCTCGCGCCATGCCCCGGCGCACGTCGCGACCCGCGCCGAGGCGTCGGGCAACGGCTTCAAGTTGAACGGCCACAAGGGTTTCGTGCTCGACGGGCATGTCGCTGACACGCTGATCGTCGCGGCGCGCACCGGGGGTGCCAACGACGAAGAGGCCGGGATCACGCTGTTCCTCGTCGATGCCAAGGCGGCGGGCGTGGCGATCAAGCGGCGCTCGATGGTCGATACGCGCAACGCCGCGGCGGTGACGCTGACCGATGTCCAGGTAAACGGGGCCGATGTGCTGGGCGAGATCGGGCAGGGCTATGCGGTGCTGACCCGCGTCCTCGACGCCGGGCGCGCGTGCCTCGCCGCCGAAATGCTCGGCGTCGCGCACGAGAGCTTCACGCGCACGGTCGATTACCTCAAGCAGCGCGAGCAGTTCGGCGTTCGCATCGGCAGCTTTCAAGCGCTGCAGCACCGTGCGGCGGCGCTGTTCTGCGAGCTCGAGCTGGCGCGTTCGGTGACGCTGCGGGCGCTGACCGCGCTCGATGCGAACGAGGACCGCGCGCCGATGTTCGCCAGCCTAGCGAAGGCCAAGGTCGGCGAGGTTGCCAAGCTCGCCACCAACGAAGCGGTGCAGATGCACGGCGGCATCGGCATGACCGACGACTTCGACATTGGCTTCTACATGAAGCGTGCCCGAGCCGCGCAAGAAACCTTCGGCGACATCGCCTTCCACGGCGACCGCCTCGCCAGCCTGATGGGTTACTGAGATGCCAACCGCACTCGATCTCGCGCTCGATACCATCATCGACAAGATCATCGCCCCCGGTGGGCCGCTGGAAACCACCACCGCGACGATCCGCGGTACCGACTATCCGGTGTTCAAGACCGCGCCGAACAACATGCGCGAGTATTTCGCCTATTTCAGCGCGCAACAGGGCGACAAGGAGTTCCTCGTCTACCGCGACGAGCGCTACACCTTTGCCCAGGTTCATGCCGAAGGCGTACGTGTCGCGGCCGTCCTGCAGTTGCGCCACGGCATCGCCAAGGGCGACCGCGTCGGTATCGCAATGCGCAACTATCCCGAGTGGATCAGCGCGCTGATTGGCCTGATGCATCTCGGCGCGATCGCGGTGCCGATGAACGCGTGGTGGCAGGCGGAGGAGCTCGGCTATGCGATCGCCGACAGCGGCACGCGGCTGATCATCGCCGACGAGGAGCGCGCGCGGCGGCTGTCGACACTGGCGGACTGCCCCCCGGTCATCACCGTCCGCACCAGCGGCGTCGTCGCCGGGCAGCTCGGCTTTGCGCGCATGCAGGACGAGCTTGCGGCGGCACCGGCCGCGCCGTGGTACCTTGCGCCGATAGCTCCCGAGGACGACTGCACGATCATGTACACCAGCGGCTCGACCGGCAGCCCGAAAGGCGCGGTCGCGACGCAGCGCTCGGTGCTGTCGGGCGCGCTCAACTACCTCGTCACCGGCCTGGCATTGCTTGAGCTTAATGCGGCGGCAGGGCTGACCGCCCCGGCGCAGCAGGTGACGCTGCTCAACGTGCCGCTATTCCACATCACCGGCGCGGTCGCGGTCATGCTGGTGTCGGTGGCGATCGGGCGCAAGCTGGTGATCATGCACAAGTGGGACGCGGGCGAGGCACTGCGGCTGATCGAGCGCGAGCGCGTCACCTATTTCGTCGGGGTGCCGACGATGACGCTCGAGCTGATGCAGCACCCCGACCGCCATGCACACGACCTGTCGAGCCTCGTCGACATTGCCAGCGGCGGCGCGCCGCGGCCGCCCGAGCATGTCGACCGGATCGGCACGGTATTCCCGGGTAAGCATCCTGTGCAAGGCTACGGCCTGACCGAGACCAACGCGGTTGGCGCGGGCATCTTCAAGGGCAATTACCTCGCCAAGCCGAACTCGACCGGGCGTGCGTCGCGGCCGCTTGTGGCGATCCAGATCGTCGACAGCAACGCCCCGACCGAGGCACTGACCCCGCTTTCGGCAGGCAGCACCGGCGAGATTTGCATTCGGTCGGTGTGCAACGTCCGCGGCTATTGGAATAAGCCCGATCCGTCACGCGCCGCCTTCAGCCCCGACGGCAACCGCGTCGCCCTCGGCACGGTCGGCTTCAGCATGCAGGACGTGCTGCTGGAGCCGTAC
>CAXTTR010000361.1:0-3317 GCA_964247215.1 uncultured Sphingomonadaceae bacterium | reverse complement strand
GGTCATCCATAAATGCACTCACCGAGCCGAGCGTCCACGCACCCGGTTCGGGGATCGGATCACCGTCAGCAACCATGCCTTCAATATGGAACTGAAGTGCCTCGTGTCCCATCATTTGCACCTCGGCCATCGTGTCACCGGCGGACACACAGCCGAGGAAGTCCGGAAACATAATACCAAAGCTGCCGCCGCCCTTACATACAGCTCCCGAGTATGTGCGATTCCTGTTCATATCTTCCGTCACTATAGCAAACCAAGAGCCCCGCTCGCCAATCGCCTTTACTGATCTGGTCACCCCAACATCGCCTCGATCGCTTCCTCGATCTCGGCGATCTTGAACGGATGCCCCGTCACCTTGTTCAGCGGCTTCGCGTCGACCAGATACTGATCGCGCAGCACGGTCTTCAGCTGCCCGGTGTTCATCTCGGGCACCAGCACCTGCTCGAACGACTTCAGCAGCGCGCCCAGGTTGCGCGGCAGCGGCCAGACGTGGCGGATGTGGATGTGGCTGACGTCGAACCCCTTGGCGCGGGCGCGTTGCACGCCTTTGCGGATCGGGCCGTAGGTCGAGCCCCAGCCGACCAGCACCAGCTTGCCGCCTGCCGCGCCGAGCTCGATTTCCTGCTCGGGGATGTGGTCGGCGATGCCCGCAACCTTGTCGCGGCGCGCGTCGGTCATGCGCTGGTGGTTGTCGCCCTCGTAGTTGATGTGGCCGGTGCCGAAGCCTTTTTCGATGCCGCCGATGCGGTGCATCAGCCCGGGCGTGCCGGGCTTGATCCACGGGCGCTTGAGCGAGCCCGCCTCGCGCAGGTAAGGCTGGACCTTGCCGTCCGCCGGCAACGCCGTCTCGAACTGCGCCGGGAACGGCGTGTAGCTGTCCATGTCGGGGACCAGCCACGGCTCGGCGGCGTTGGCGATGTAACCGTCGGACAGCACCATCACCGGCGTCATGAACTGCGTCGCGATCCGGCACGCCTCGATCGCTACCTCGAAGCAATCGCTTGGGCTGCGCGATGCCAGCACGACCAGCGGCGCGTCGCCGTTGCGGCCGTACACCGCCTGATACAGGTCGCTCTGCTCGGTCTTGGTCGGCAAGCCCGTCGATGGCCCGCCGCGCTGCGAGTTGACGATGACCAGCGGCAGCTCGGTGATGATCGCCAGTCCCATCGCCTCGCCCTTAAGCGCGATACCGGGGCCGCTCGACGAGGTCACGCCGAGCTGCCCGGCATAGCTCGCGCCGATCGCCGAGCAGATCGCGGCGATCTCGTCCTCGGCCTGGAAGGTGGTGACGCCGTATTCCTTGAACTTCGCCAGCGCGTGCAGGATCGGCGACGCTGGCGTGATCGGGTACGAGCCGAAAAACATCGGCAGCCCGGCGAGCTTTGCGCCCGCGACGAGCCCGAGTGCCAGCGATTCACCGCCAGTAACGGTGCGGTAGAAGCCCGGCGCACTGGTCGCGGGGTCGATCTTGAACTGCTTGAGCGGCCCGCCAAGCTCGGCGGTCTCGCCGTAGGCGTGCCCGGCGTTGAGCGCCGCGATATTGGCGTCGGCGAGGATCGGGTTCTTGGCGAACTTGCCCTTGAGCCACTGGGTCAGCGGCTCACGGTCGCGGTCGAACATCCACAGCGCCAGCCCGAGCGTCCACATGTTCTTGCAGCGCAGCGCCTCCTTGTTGCCGAGCCCGAACGGCTTGACCGCCTCGAGCGTCAGCTTCGAGATGTCGAACGCCAGCACCTGCCAGCGGCCGAGGCTGCCGTCTTCAATCGGGCTGACTTCATATCCCGCCTTGGCGAGATTGCGCGGCGTGAACTCACCGGTGTCGGCGATGACCAGCCCGCCGAGCCGCAGGTCCTTGACGTTGGTCTTGAGCGCCGCCGGATTCATCGCGACGAGCACGTCGGGCTGGTCGCCCGCGGTGTCGATGTCGATCGAGCCGAAGTTGATCTGGAACGCCGAGACGCCGAACGTCGTGCCCTGCGGCGCGCGGATCTCGGCGGGAAAATCGGGGAAGGTCGAGAAGTCCTCGCCGGCAAGCGCGGTCGACAGCGTGAACTGGCCGCCGGTCAGCTGCATGCCATCGCCGCTGTCGCCGGCAAAGCGCACGACGACCGCTTCGGCCTGAGTTTTGACAGTGGCAGCGGTGTCGTCGAACCCAAACTCAGTCTTGAACGCCGTCGCCATCAATCGTCCTGCATCTAACCAAGGCGGCGTAGGTACTCCCGCGCGGCGCTCCGGGCAAAGAAGATTTTACTATGCGGCAACCAAGGCAAAGGCGTCCGCTGCGGCCTTGATGCTGCGCGCGTGCCGCATAGCGACCGCGGCGACGTCGTTGCCGTAGCCGCCGCCGAGCGTCGTCGCGAGCGGAATATCGCGTGTCGCGCAGGCGCGGACGACGAAGCGGTCGCGCGCCGCCAGCCCCACGTCGCTCAGCGCCAGCCGCCCGAGCCGGTCGTCGACGTGCGGGTCAACTCCCGACTGGTAAAGCACCAGCTGCGGGCGGTGCTGATCAAGCAACGGTGGCAGTTCGGCAGCGAGCACGGCAAGATACTCGGCATCGCCCATGCCATCGGGCAGTTCGACATCGCGCGTCGACCGCGCCTTGCGGACCGGGAAGTTCTTCGCCGCATGCATCGAGAAAGTGATCGCGTCATCACGCCCCGCGAGGATCGCCGCGGTGCCGTCGCCCTGATGCACGTCGAGATCGACGACCATCAGCCGCGCGACGTGGCCTTCGCTGAGCAGGCGTTGCGCCGCGACGGCGAGGTCATTGAACACGCAGTAGCCCGCGCCCGCGTCCGCCAGCGCATGATGACTGCCGCCCGCGGTGTTGACCGCGATCCCTTGGCGCAGCGCCAGCCGCGCCGCGAGATACGTGCCCCCCATGACGCGACGCGAACGCGCCACCACCTCGGTCGTCACCGGGAAGCCGATCCGCCGCGTCTGCTCCGACGTCAGCGTGCCGTCAAAGACAGCCGCGACATAGGCCGGGTCGTGCACCGCCTCGATCGCGGCGCGCGGCATCGGCGCGGGCATGTGCAGCTGGTATCGGGCGCCAAGCTCGGCCAGCGCCGGCATCAGCAGCGCGTATTTGCTCATCGGGAAGCGATTGCCGGGCGGCAGCGGCGCGACATACTCGCGGTGATGGACGAGCGCGAACATGCACACTGCGATGCGCCGCCTCGGTGGTGCTTGCCAATGCGGCAAACCCGCTTACCGTGCCGCAGTCGCTGTGGCTTTGCTGTGTATCGATCTGCGCCGCCAAGCCGATGCGCAAGATCCTCGACACGGTAGAAATGCAGGAACTCGTTCTGAAGTAG
>CAXTTR010000360.1:0-3322 GCA_964247215.1 uncultured Sphingomonadaceae bacterium | reverse complement strand
GCGCGGCGTTGCCGCAAGCGCCGACTTCCCCGCCGTCGGCATTGTAGATGCGCATAAACGCGGTCGCCTGGGCGCTCGGCTCGATGACTATCAGCTGGTCGCAGCCGATACCAGTGTGGCGGTCGGCGAGAGCCGCGACCTGCGCGTTGCTCAACGCCAGCGGCTCGGCACGCGCGTCGAACACGACAAAGTCGTTACCGAGGCCGTGCATCTTGAGGAAGTCGCGTTGCATGGCGGGAGGCTATAGCCCTACGGCGCGCGCCACGTCACGCAATCGATGACGCGCGTCCACGCTGGCGGGGATGACGCGCCCCCCGGCACCCGCTATATCGCCCCCCATGCAGACGGAGCGAACCCGATGAGCGTGCGGCCTTGGCGAGACATTGTGCGGCGGCAGTCGCGGCAGATCATGGTCGGCAAGGTGCCCGTCGGGGGGGGCGCGCCGATTACCGTGCAGACGATGACCAACACCCCGACCGAGGACGCCAACGCGACGATCAACCAGATCCGGGCGTGCGAGGAGGTCGGTGCCGACATCATCCGGGTGTCGTGCCCCGATGTCGAATCGACCGCCGCGATGCCGGCGATCTGCCGCGCCGCGAACGTGCCGATCGTCGCCGACATCCACTTCCACTATAAGCGCGCATTGGAAGCCGCCGACGCGGGCGCGGCGTGCCTGCGCATCAACCCCGGCAACATCGGCAGCCAGGAGCGCGTCCGCGAGGTCGTTCGCGCCGCCAAGGCGAACGGTTGCTCGATGCGGATCGGCGTCAACGCCGGCAGCCTCGAACGCCATCTGCTCGAGAAATACGGCGAGCCCTGCCCCGACGCGCTCGTCGAAAGCGCGCTCGAACACATGAAGATGCTGCAGGACGAAGATTTTCACGAGTTCAAGATCAGCGTCAAGGCATCGGATGTCTTCCTCGCGGTCGCCGCGTACCAGGGCCTCGCCGACCGCTGCGACTACCCGCTCCACCTCGGCATCACCGAGGCGGGCGGGCTGATCGGCGGCACCGTCAAGTCGTCGATCGGCCTCGGCATGCTGCTGTGGGGCGGTATCGGCGACACCATCCGCGTCTCGCTATCGGCCGACCCGGTCGAGGAGGTGAAAGTGGGCTATCACATGCTGAAGTCGCTCGGCATCCGCGCCCGCGGCGTCCGCGTCGTCAGCTGCCCGAGCTGCGCGCGGCAGGGCTTCGACGTCGTCAAGACCGTCGAGCGCCTCGAAGCCGCGCTCGCGCACGTCACCACCGAGCTGTCGCTGAGCGTCCTCGGCTGCGTCGTCAACGGGCCGGGTGAGGCACGCGAAACCGACATCGGCATCACCGGCGGCGGCAACGGCAAGCACATGGTGTTCCTCAGCGGCGTCACCTCGCACCACATCGACGAACCGGCGATGGTCGACCACATCGTCGGGCTGGTTGAGAAGAAAGCGGCGGAGATCGAGGCGGCGAAGGCGGCGGTGCTGATGCAGGCAGCGGAATAGCTCTATCCCTCTACCTAGATGGGAGAGGGGCAGTGGAAGCGGCACTGGAAGTTGTATGATCCGTCCCGCCACCCCCGCCGACGTCCCAACCATCCACCAGCTCATCATCGATCTCGCCGTCTACGAACACGAACTCGATGCCGTTCACGCCACCGTCGCCAGCCTGACCGAGGCGCTGTTCGGCCTCACTCCCCACGCCGAGTGCGTCGTCGCCGAGCATGACGGCGCGGTCGTCGGGCTCGCGCTGTTCTTCACCAATTTCTCGACGTGGTCCGGCAAGCCTGGACTGTATCTCGAAGACCTGTACGTCTCGCCGTCGGCGCGCGGCACCGGTCTCGGCCAGGCGCTGCTGCAGCATCTCGCGGCACTGGCAGTCGAGCGCGGTTACGCCCGCCTCGAATGGTCGGTGCTCGACTGGAATGACGCGGCGATCGGTTTCTACAAGTCGCTCGGGGCGCAGCCGATGGAACAGTGGACGGTGTTCCGGCTCGACGGCGACGCGCTCGCGCAGCTGGCGGCCGGGTAATGGCGTGGGCGCTGCTCATCCTTGGCGGGCTGTTCGAGGTCGGCTTTACCTTGTGCCTGCGCCACGCCGACGGTTTCCGTAACCTGCCGTGGACGCTCGGCTTCCTCGTTTCGGTCAGCCTCAGCATGGGGCTGCTCGAACGCGCGGCGCGGACGATCCCGCTCGGCACGGCGTATGCGGTGTGGGTCGGCATCGGCGCGCTCGGCACCGCGGCGATCGGGATAATATGGTTTCATGAGCCGGCGGGGACGCTGCGGCTGCTGCTGTTGATGGGGCTGATCGGCTGCATCGCGGGGCTGAAGCTGGTCTCGCCGGGTTGACCAAGACACCCGTTGCCCCAGCGAAAGCTGGGGTCCACCGTGCCACGGGTGCAATCCCGCCCGGCCGTGGACCCCAGCTTTCGCTGGGGCAGCGGGGAGTTATGAAACTCGCGGTTTGGAGGCCACCAAACCGCCACGGATGACAGCCGCAGTTAACTCCCCTATCACGCCCGCGCTATGGCCGATCCCAAACTACAGCGCGTGCGCGGCACGCAGGACTTGTACGGCGACGAGCTGGCGCGCTTCGACCATGTGGTCGAGACCTTTAACCGCGTCCGCAAGCTGTACGGCTTCCGCCGCGTCGAGGTGCCGGTGTTCGAGTTCACCCAGGTGTTCGCGCGCTCACTCGGCGAGACCACCGACGTCGTCACCAAGGAGATGTACAGCTTCGAGGACCGCGGCGGCGAATCGCTGACATTGCGCCCCGAGTTCACCGCCGGCATCGCCCGCGCCTATATCGCCAACGGCTGGCAGCAGCACGCGCCGATGAAGCTCGCGACGCATGGGCCCGTTTTCCGCTACGAGCGCCCGCAGAACGGCCGGTCCCGCCAGGTTCACCAGCTCGACGCCGAGATCATCGGCGCGGGCGAGCCAGCCAGCGACGTCGAGCTGATCGCTTTCGGCGCGCAGCTGCTGAACGAGCTCGGTATCGGCGATAAAGTCGTGCTGCAGCTCAACTCGCTCGGCGATGCGGCGACGCGGACAGCGTGGCGCGAGGCACTGGTGGCGCATTTCGAGGCGCATCTGGACGCGCTAAGTGCCGAGAGCCGCGAGCGGCTGGGCAAGAACCCGCTGCGGATTCTGGACTCGAAGGACCCGGGCGACAAGGCAGTGGCGGCGGACGCGCCCGGCATCGACGCGTACATGACCAGCGAAGCGGGAGCTTTCTTCGACGCGGTGCAGCGCGGGCTACAGGTGGCGGGGGTCGAGTATCAGCGCACGGCCGGGCTGGTGCGCGGGCTCGACTATTACCGGCACACGGCGTGCGAG
>CAXTTR010000359.1:1431-3341 GCA_964247215.1 uncultured Sphingomonadaceae bacterium | reverse complement strand
CCAACACCACCCCCGACGGTTACTGGGTCGGGCCGGAAAGCGAAGATTTCCTGTCCGCGGCAAATGCCCGTAATGCCCACGGCCACGCTGAGGCCTTTGTTGTCATCTGCGCCCCTCATGACGGCGCTTGCGGACCCGTATGGCCAGTGACGCGAGCAGCACCCGAATAGTCAGCAGCGGCATCGGGTGGCGCACTCCAAATCTGTTCGAGGGAGGCTGCCAGTGGCATTGTTGGTTGCAACTTGGCCCAACATACGTGTCCGTGACGAAGCCAAGGAACGGCAGAGATTGCAGAGGTCTTGCTGTGCATTAATCCGCGCGAGGGATGATCGCCAGAGAGGCCAGTGCCACGGCGTCCAGGAGCGGGCGTCACGGCGGTTCGGACCAGCGGCTGAAACCGGCCCAGCGTGAGGGGATCATCAATGCTCAGTCCGGCCCGCCAGCGTATTATCGTGCCATTCGACGGACATTCATTGGGCAGGGCTTCAACAGCGACACCGGTGAGCGTGTCGGGACGGCGCTCGACGTCGGCGTCATTGGAGAGGACGTGGAAGCCGACGGCCAGACCGCGATATTCAGCTTCGACATGGTCACCAGTCAGCAATCGCTCGAAAGTGCGTTGCACATCAGCGCCGATCTGGAGGCCCGTTATGCGATGTTCAGCGGCGGTGCCAAATTCGGGTTTGCCGAGCAGACCGCTATCAGATCAAAATGCCCGGTGCCGATGCCGACAAGATACGCGAGATCATGAACAGCTTCGCCGCCAGCACGCACGCTCATCCGGCGGCATTCGAAGCCGAACTCGTTATCTACGATATACTGGCGCTCGCGGTACCGTCGCCCGAGGAGATTGCCGCAGAAAGGCCGTCATTCTCATAAGACAAGAGTTGATGGCGGTGCTTCACGGCCCGGATTCATGCTAGACGTGCTTTGGTAATGCTGGAGCGGGCGATGACGCACGACATACACGAGGCCCGGCTAAACGGCTGGAAGGCGATTGCCAGCTATCTCGACCGCGATGAAAGCACAGCCAAGCGCTGGGAGACAACGCGGGGGTTACCGGTGCGCCGGATGCCTGGCGCTTCAAACGCGTCGGTATACGCCTACTCATCCGAGCTGGCGCAATGGCTGAAACATCCCGCGACCCCGGAGGTCGCGCCAGTGCCGCCACCGGTGCCGCCGCGCCGCCGACGCTGGCTGATCGCGGCAGCGATTGCGGCTCCGATCGTCATTGCCGGTGCCACCATGGCCAGTTCGCAGTTTCGAACAGCAATCGCGCAGCCGCGCGACGCCGCTGCGGCCGACCGGTATCTCCGCGGCGTCCACGCGCTGGGCACCCGGACTGCCGCCGGGATCACTGCGGCCGAAACTGATTTCAGGGCGGTCATCGCCGTCGATCCGGGGTTTGCGCCCGCACACGTCGGGCTCTCCGATTGTTATAATCTCGCGCGTGAGTTCGGGGCGATGCGCGATGCCGACGCTTACCCGATCGCCGAACAGGAAGCGAAAATTGCGCTGGCGCTCGATCCGAAGTTGGCAGGGGCTTATCGTGCCCTGGGCTTCGTAACCTTCTGGTTCCGGCGCAATGCACCCGCCGCCGAGGCGCTGTTTCGCCATTCGCTCGCTTTGTCTCCCGACGATGCCCATACTCATCACTGGTTTGCCAATGTTCTCTCGATGCTCGGTCGCATTCAGGAATCCCAGCACGAGATCGATGTGGCGCGGTCGCTCGATCCGGAGTCGACCGCAATCCAGACCGACCGCGCGCTGATCCGATCGCAGGCGGGTAAGCTCGCCGAAGCGCGGGCCGAGCTGGCGCGGCTGGCGGCGCTCGACCCCCGCACGTCGGGACCGCCCGAATGGGGTGCCCGGCTGGCGCTGCTGGCGCATGATGGGCCGTCGTATGTGGC
>CAXTTR010000359.1:0-1421 GCA_964247215.1 uncultured Sphingomonadaceae bacterium | reverse complement strand
GCGCGGCAGCGCCGACGAGCGAGCGCTGGCAAGCGTCGCAAATGGGGGCTTTGCCGCCGGCGGCTGGCCCGGTCTGCTGACCGCGGTGTCGGCGGAAACCGACCGGCAACGTGCGGCGGGGCAGGTCAGCGACTATCCGCGCGCGCAGCTTGCCGCATTGCGTGGTGACCTCCCCGCTGCGGCTACGCTGCTGGACAGCAGTTTGCGTAGCGGTGACCCGCTGACCGTCGGCATCCTCGGCGACGCGGCGCTCGCCGAGCTGCGCAGGACGCGGCCCGATATTGTCGCTGCCGCCCGGAACGCGCTTCACATTCCAACGCCTAACGGCTGAATGCGCTGATTTGCGCTGACTTTGCCCCGAGATGCTCCGAGCATCCGGGTTAGCAATTCTTTAAGATGCTGGCGTGCGCACGGGGCGCATCGGCGCGGTTTGATCCTCGCTGCTCAAAGGAGGTTCCTACAATGCACGGATTACATCGAGTATTCGGAACTGCGGGCGCGGCATCGGCGCTGTTTCTGGCGGGCGCGCCGGCGCAGGCTGACATCGCCGCCCTCTTCTACACCGTACAGCCCGACGGTCGCGACTTTGGTCCGTACATCTGCTGCTTCGTTGCCAGCGACGAGGTGCAGACCTCGCTGGGACCGGACGGGCTACCCCTTTATAATCCCAACTCAACGACCGGCCCGGTTCTGCAGGACCATGCGGTGAATGGTGAGTTACTTTGGTTCACCCCGTCGGCTGGCAGCGCAACAACTCCAAAGGTGTCGTTCGACAGCAGCACGGTGATCAGCGGCAACAGCTATTCAAATGGCTCGATGTATCCCCCCGGCGGTGCGGGCGGCAACGATGCCAACGGCTTCCAGACGGCGGTCTTCTCAGGCAACTTCACTTTCTCGTCGCCGCAGACATTCAACTTCACGATAGGTGCGGACGACGACGCGCTGTTGTTTGTAGACAACAAAGTCGTGCTGCAGCTTGGCGGGGTACATGGTAATTCGTCGGTTACGGCGATGCCAACCCTGTCGGCCGGACTTCACACATTCAACCTATTCTATGCCGACCGTCAGCAGACCGGCGCGTCGCTGTCGTTCAGCATACCCAGCGACGTCGTCGTGACACCGCCGCCCCCGGTCGGCGGCGTTCCCGAGCCGGCGACGTGGGCGATGTTGCTAGCCGGCTTCGGCGGTGTCGGCTTCGCGGCCCGCGCACGGCGGTTCAGTAAGTCGGCTACCGTGTAACTCTCAGACACGACGCGGCCCGGCGCGAGGTCAACTCCCACGCTGGGCCGCTGCCAGTCCAATAACGGTCAATATGTACAGCGGTTTGAAACTATCTCGAAGCAGCCGGGCAGTTGCCAGGAGCGGCTTGCGGCCTTGTGCTAACGGCGACTTCGCGGGCGCCGTATTGAGCGGACCGAGAT
>CAXTTR010000358.1:0-3356 GCA_964247215.1 uncultured Sphingomonadaceae bacterium | reverse complement strand
CCCTGGACGTCTTTGGCGCAGATAATGGTGCTGGGAATTTACGGCCGCTCGCGCCGCTTGGGAAGTTCAGCTGTCTGCGCCAGCACGCGGTTCTGCGCGTCATGGCCAATGGCAACAGCATACTGACCCGCATGGCGCAGCCAGGCGTTTGAAGCCGTGTCGAACCGCGCCGTTGTTTTTGACGCAACCGGCAGTGTCACCCGCCGGGTCTCGCCGGGCTGCAGCACGACGCGCTGCCATCCGGTTAGGCGGTAAGCGACCGTCCCGCTGCTGCCGGGCGCGGCGATATAGAGCTGGGGTACGTCGGCACCGGCGCGCGTGCCGGTGTTGGTGATATCGAAGCTGGCGCTCGGCGTCTGACCGGGGGTGAAGGTCAGCCGCTGATAGTCGAAGCTGGTGTAGGACAGGCCGTAGCCGAACGCGAACAGCGGCGTCTCATGCTGCACGTCGTACCAGCGGTAACCAACGTCGGCGCCCTCGCGGTAGTCGACGTCGAACGGCGGCAGCTGCGGCGCGACGACGGCGGGCGATGCCGCCTGAAGCCGGTCGAGCTCGGCGATGCCGGGCGGCACCGGGCGCGGTGCCTGGGCGGCATGCGCCGGGAATGTCATCGGCAAGCGGCCGCTCGGGTTGACATCGCCGAAGACAATAGCGGCGATCGCCTCGCCGCCGCGCTGGCCGGGATACCACGCCTCGAGCACCGCGGGCACGCTCGCCAGCCATGGCATCAGTACGGGGCCGCCAGTTTCGAGCACGACGAGCGTACGTGGATTGGCGGCGGCGACCGCGGCGATGGTCGCGTCCTGATTGTCGGGCAGCTTCAAGTCATGCGCATCCTGCGCCTCGGTCTGCCACTGCGTCGCGAAGACGATGACAATGTCGGCGGCCCTGGCGGCGGTAATGGCGGCCGATAGGTCGTGTCCGTCGACATAGCTGACATCGGTTCCAGGCGCGGTGGCACGGATCGCGTTCAGCGGTGAGGACGCGTGCCAGGTTACCCGCGCAAACGAGGCCGCGTCGCCGCGGGTCAGCGGAATCTCGACGGGAGCACCGCCGACCGAGCGGACCTGCGACGAGCCGCCGCCCGAGAGCACGCCGGCATCGGCATGGCCGCCAACGAGCAGGATTCTGCGAGCCGTTTTAGCAAGGGGCAGCAGCTTGCCACCGCCTTGGACAGCGGCGTTCCTGAGCAGCACGATGCCCTCCTCGGCGGCTCGCTGCGCGACCAGCGCGTGGGCGGCATAGTCGATCGCAACCGGTGCCGCCGGGACCGGGTCATCAATCAACCCGCTCGCGACGATGCCGTGAAGGATGCGCCGCACCATGTCGTCGAGCCGCGTTTGCGAAACGTCGCCAGCACTGACGGCGGCGGCCAGCGGTGCACCGAAGTAAACCGCCTTGTCGAGCTCCTGCCCCGACTCCTGATCGAGCCCGGCGTTGGCGGCTTTGACGGTCGAGTGCACCGCGCCCCAGTCGGACATCACCCAGCCGCGGTAACCCCAGTCGCGCTTGAGCACCTGATTGAGCAGGAAATCATTCTCGCAGGCATAGTCGCCGTCGACGCGGTTGTACGCGCACATGACCGATCCGGGCTGGCCCTGTTCGATGGCGATCTCGAACGCCAGCAGGTCGCTCTCGCGCATCGCGGCCGGAGCGAGCCGCGCGTCGAGCACCATGCGCCCGGTTTCCTGCGCATTTAGCGCGAAGTGCTTGATCGTCGAAACGATGTGGTTGCTCTGGACGCCGCGGATCGCCGCGCCCGCCATGACTCCGGCGAGCAGCGGGTCCTCGCCGAGATATTCGAAGTTGCGCCCGCCCCATGGATCGCGGGTGAGGTTGACGCCGCCCGCGAGCAGGACGTTGAACGTCTTGGCACGTGCCTCCGCCCCGATCATCGCCCCGCCGGCATAGGCAATTTCGGGATCGAAACTGGCGGCGGTTGCCAGCCCCGACGGCAGTGCAGTGGCGACATCGCCCTTGCGCTGCTCGACCTGATTGGCGACGCCGAGGCTGGCGTCGCTTTCGCGCAGTGTCGGGATGCCGAGCCGCGCGATGCCGGGAATGTGTCCCGCCGACGGGATAATGTGCTCGGGCGTGGCCGGCTTAGCCTGCGGCGGGAAATAGCCGTGCACGAGGCCGAGCTTTTCTTGCAGCGTTAGTGCTTTGAGCAACGCTTCGACCCGGATGCTGATCGCGTCCGGGGCAAAGGCCGGCGCTGGCGCGACCGGCTGCGCCCGCGCCGGTGCATTCGGCAGCACAGTGCTGCCGAGCAGAGCAGCCAGTGCCGATCGCTGCAGCTTGTTCATTCGCTGATCCTTGGCCGCCAGCTGCCTAGAATGCCGCCTTGACGCGGACGCCGAAGGTACGTGGGGCTTGCAGGTTCGACAGGAACACCGGCGCATATTGCGTCGGGCCGAAGGTCGCCGCATTGGTCCGCACCGCGCTGTCCTCGACGTTCTGGACGAAGCCCTCGATCAGATATTTGTCCTGCGGCGCGCTGTAGCGGATGGCGAGGTCGGTCCGGGTGTAAGCTTTCTGCTCGTCGAAAGCTTGGCCGTAGTAGACTGGAACGCCGTTGACGACACGGTTGGTGCGGTCGCCGTCGAAGAACGACAGGAAGCTGCGAGTCTCGTAGTGCAGCGTCGCACGCGGGGTAATGCGCCCGCCGCTCGCCAGCACGAAGTCGTGCTCATAAGTCGCCGTCGCCGAGAAGCGCGGCGCGTGCGCCAGCTCGTTACCGGCGAGATCGCGTTGCGCGGTGATGTCACCGGTGCTGTCGAAGCGGCCGTCAATGGCGATCAGCGTTTTCAGCTTGGTCTTCTGCACGGTCGAGGCGAGCTGAATACGGTCGGTGTCGGTGATGTTGGCCACCGCCTCGGCCTCAAGCCCATAGCTTAGCGCGCCCTTGGCGTTGAGCGTCGAAACCTGGCTGGCGATAACGTCGCCGTTGGCGTTTCGCGTGTTGACCACCTGATTGACCTGATAGCCCTTGAAGTCCGAGTAATAAGCCGCGACGTTCAAGGTCATGCGGCGGTCGAACAGCTTCGACTTGAAGCCGGCCTCGTAGTTGGTGATCGTCTCGGGGTTGGTGGTCTGGCCGCCGTCCTGAATGTTGCCGGACTTGAAGCCGCTGCTGATGCTCGCATAGCCGAGGACATTGTCGGTCAGGTCGGCATCGACGCGGGCGAGGTAGGTCAGCTTGCCCCAGCCGCCTTTGACGTCGTTGTTCGAGATCGAAAAATTGCCGCCCTGCGCGTTCAAATACGCCAGCAGATCATTGGCACTGGCATTCGGCAGCACACCGAAGATGTTGACAGTGCAAGGGCCGGTGGTTGGGCAGCCGAACGCGGTGATGT
>CAXTTR010000357.1:0-3367 GCA_964247215.1 uncultured Sphingomonadaceae bacterium | reverse complement strand
CGGCGCCTACCGCCTCGACGCCGACGCGATCATCGAAGCGGCAGCGGAATTGTTTCTAGGTGCGGCGAGCTTTATCCGTAAAACCCCGTAAACGGATCAGCATACGATGAACCCTCGCCGCACCCGCGCAGCGCACAGCTAAGCCGCGAAGCCAGCTCGCTACCGATGCCTTGAGACTATCGCGGGCCGGAATTTTCCATCGCGTGAACGACGTCCAGCTTACCTAATCTCCCTATCAAGGAGAAGTCCGGATTATCAATCCGGCAAATAGGGGAGATCGGCATGCAATCACATCATTGGCTCGGCGCGGCTGCATTCGGGCTGGCGCTGGCCGGTAGCGCGGCGGCGCAGACCGCGGCGACGGCTGCAACCGGGACACCCAGCGGCGAGGTTGCGGCACCCGACGCGGGCGAGATCATCGTCACCGCGCAGAAACGCGCTGAGAATCTACAGAAGGTGCCGATCGTCATTTCCGCAGTCAGTGGCGCGCAGCTGACGACGGCGGGCGTCACCAACCTGCAGACGCTCGGCACGGTGGTGCCGGGGCTCAACACGCGGACAACGGCGGGCTCGTATAATCCCTCGATCCGCGGCGTCAGCACCTCGTCGAACGTCGTCGAGAACCCGGTCGCGCTGTACATCGACGGCGTCTACCTGCCACAACAGCGTGAGGGTGCGCGCGAGCTGCCCGATGTCGAACAGGTCGCGGTACTCAAAGGCCCGCAGGGCACGCTGTTCGGGCGTAACGCCACCGGCGGCGTCATCCAGATCACGACGCGCAAGCCGACGCAGGATTTCCATTTCCTTGCAACGGCGGGCATCGATAATTACGCCACCTTTCGCAGCGGCGCGTTCGTCTCGGGCGGGCTGGCACCGACGCTCGCCGGTAGCCTGTCGGCGGACTTCGCCACGCAGGGCAATGGCTATGGCAAGAACCTGACAACCGGCAACGACACTTTCCAGCTCAAGCACTCGATCTCGCTGCGCGGCAAGCTGGTTTGGGATCCCGACAGCAAGACCACCGTCACGCTGATCGCCGATTATATGGACCGCAAGGACCGCACCTATAGCTTTATTCCGTATCCGGGCACCGCCTTCACCATCCCGCAGCCGGGGCCGATCCCGAGCGTCTATGACACCTATTCGGATGTCGACTCGTACACTGCCTTCCACGGCGGCGGCGTCAGCGTCGAGGTCGACCATGACTTCGGCTTCGCCAAGGCGGTCTCGATTACTTCGTACCGACAGGGCTCGAGCGATTATCTGTTCGAGGACGAGCCAGTTGCGCGTCCGGTGTTCACGGTCGGCGTGTCCACGGGCGGGCAGCCGAACAAGGACTTCACCGAGGAAGTCCAGCTGATCTCGCAAGGATCAAGCCGCTTCACCTACACTGCGGGCGTGTTCTATTACTACAACCGGCTTGCCAACAATCCGATCACGCGCAATTTCTACCCCGCATTCTACGGCGCGCCAGTCGGGCCGCCGCCGGCGAACGCTGTGACGCTGACCTACGGGTCCGAGAAGACCCAATCGGTCGCTCCATACGCGCAGGTCTCCTACGAAATCTTCGATGCAACCCATCTGACGCTCGGCGGCCGGTTCACCTACGAACGGCGCGCGCTTGCCGGCTCGACTGTGCTCCAGCGCTATAACGGCACGACGGTGACGGTCCCGGCCAATCCGCCGCCGCTGGTGATCGAGAAGCCGACATGGCGCGTCGCGCTCGACCACCAGTTTACCCCCGACGTGCTCGGCTATGTCTCGTTCAACCGCGGCATCAAGTCGGGCGGCTTCAATGTCCTCAACGTCGCCAACCCGGCGTACCTGCCCGAGCAGCTCGACGCCTATGAGGCGGGACTGAAGACACAGCTGTTCGACCACCGGCTGAAGCTCAACGCCGGCGGCTTCTATTACAACTACAACAACCTGCAGGTGATCCAGTTCGTCAATCTCGCCCAATCGATCGTCAATGGCGCGAAGGCGCGGATCTACGGCGTTGACGTTGATTTCGTGGCGCATGTCAGCGACCAGTTCACGCTCTCGGGCGGGCTCGAAGCGCTGCACGCCAACTTCACCAGCTTCAACAACGCCGTCGGCAGTATCCCCAAGCCGGCGGGCGGTGCGACGCTGGTCGCGGTCAACGCGACCGGCAACCGGGTGCCGTTGGCGCAGGCGTTTGTCGGCACGCTCGCCGCCGACTATGAGCAGCCGGTGTCGTTCGGCTCGCTCCACTACAATGCGACGGCAAACTATAACGGCGATTTCACCTTCGAGCCCGACGGCTTCCTGCGGCAGGGACCCTACACGCTGGTCAACGCCTCGGTGACCTGGAAGTCGAAGCGCGATCGCTATTCGGTGCAGCTCTGGACGCGCAACCTTGCCGACGCGCACATCCTTAACAACGCAAGCAGCCAGGGGATTGGTTATCCGGTATCGTACGGTCAGCCGCCGCGGACCTTCGGTGTGACCGGCAAGGTCAGCTATTAGGCGTGGCAGCAGCGTGTCACCACTGAGGAAATCGCATGATGCTAAGACGTCTCGCCGCCGCGCTGCTGCTCGCGGCGAGCGTTCCGGCACTGGCGGCGAATACGCGAGTCGATCACGGCCTCGTGCTCGACGATGTTACCGTGGTCGACACCGGCACCGGGCAGCTGACGCCGGGGCGTGCCGTCGTCGCCGCCGATGGCCACATCGTCCGGATCGCGCCGGCGGGCAGCGTCACGGTGACCGGCACGGCGCAGTGGATCGAGGTGCGCGGCAAGTTCGTTGTACCCGGCTATCTCGACATACACGCCCACCCGCTCAAGGGACCGGGCGGAGGTCTAAAGCTCGATCTGATGCTGGCTACGGCATCACCGGTTACCGCCAGATGAGCGGTAGCGCCGATAAGCTTGCCAAGCGCCGCGCGGGTACGCTGACAGTGCCCGAGCAGCCGACGCTGCTGGCGCTGACGGGCGAGGTCCTGACGCGCGCCAACGCCGCGACCCCAGCCGCTGCCATTGCTGAGATCGACCGGCAGAAGGCAGACGGGGCCGACTTCATCAAGCTCACCGACGTGTCGCCGCCGACGTTCGCGGCGGCGCTTGACGAGGCGGCAAGCAAGGGCTGACCGTCTCGGGCCACCTGCCGGTAGATATCGACATCCGACGCGGCGGCGTGCGGCATGCGCTCGGTCGAGCATCTCGGGCCGCAGGATACGCTGCTGCTGGCAGGTTCGTCTGAGGAAACCGCCCTGCTTGCCGAGGTGGCGAATGCGCCGCAGCGCCCGACGCTTGGTGGCCCGCCGATGCGGGCGAGGTCGCGCAGTTCGCAGCAATGCTCAGCGCCAATCCCCGAGTCGATGCCGCACTGTTACGCGGTACCGGCC
>CAXTTR010000356.1:0-3393 GCA_964247215.1 uncultured Sphingomonadaceae bacterium | reverse complement strand
CGCGCAACTGCGCCGAGGCGAGCATCAAGGACTTCGGCGTGATCTGCGTCGACTCGGGCTACGAGCTCGGCATCGGCGGTAACGGTGGCATCAAGCTTCGCGGTACCGACTTCCTCGTCAAGGTCGCCACCGAGCAGGAGGCGCTCGATTACTGCGCCGCGTTCATCCAGCTCTACCGCGAGGAGGCGCGTTATCTCGACCGCACCGCGCCGTGGGTCGAGCGCGTCGGCATGGACTATATCCGCGGGCGCATCGTCGACGACGCCGAGGGCCGCGCGGCGCTGACGGCGCGCTTCCACTTCTCGCAGCAGTTCATGCAGGACGACCCGTGGGCGAAGCGCGCAGCGGGCGAGGATGCCATGCTGCACCAGCATCTGGCCGAGATACGGCCCGTGATGCCACCGGTCGCAGCCCTAACTCGAACGTTGGAGCCGGTCGCATGATGCCCGAATGGCTCGATATCGGTCCGGTCGACCAGCTGCCGGCGCAGGGCGCGCGCACGCTCCCCGTCCGCGGCGGCCGCGAGATCGCGATCTTCCGGACCGCCACCGGCAGCGTCCACGCGCTCGCCAACCAGTGCCCGCACAAAGCCGGCCCGATCAGCCAGGGCATCGTCCACGACACCACGGTGACCTGCCCGCTGCATGGCTGGCGCATTTCGCTCGTCACCGGCGAGGCGCTCGGCGCGGATAGCGGGTGCGTGCCGGTCATCCCGGTCAAGCTCGACGGCGGGCGGATCCTGATCGGCCGGGCGGCGGCGCTGGCGGGCGTGATGTGACTGCGGTCAAGACGACGTGCCCGTATTGCGGCGTCGGCTGCGGCGTGTTGGCGACGCCGACCGGACCGCGCACCGCGACGATTGCGGGTGACCCGTCGCATCCGGCCAACTCCGGCAAGCTGTGCTCGAAGGGCACCTACCTCGGCGAGACGATCGGGCTTGAGGGCCGCCTGCTGCAGCCGGTGATCGGGCGGCAGACGGCAACGTGGGACACAGCACTCGACCTCATCGCGGCCAGGTTCTCCGCCGCAATCGTCGAGCACGGTCCCGACAGCGTCGCTTTCTACGCCTCGGGGCAGATGCTGACCGAAGACTATTATGTCGCCAACAAGCTGATGAAGGGTTTCATCGGCACCGGCAACATCGACACCAACTCGCGGCTGTGCATGGCGAGCGCGGTCGCGGCGCATGTCCGCGCGTTCGGCGAGGATGTAGTACCGTGCAGCTATGACGACCTCGACGCCGCCGGCCTGATCATCCTCGTCGGCTCGAACACGACATGGTGCCACCCGGTGATCTGGCAGCGCATCGAAGCCGCCCGCGCCACCCGTGGCACCAAGCTCGTTGTAATCGACCCGCGGCGTACCGAGACCGCCGAGCGCGCCGACCTCCACCTCGCCATCGCCCCCGACAGCGACGTCGCGCTGTGGAACGGCCTGCTCGCCGAGCTGCGCGCGACGTGGCAGCTCGATGGCGGCTATCTCGCCAGTCATGTCGACGTGCCGCCGGACTTCTGGGCGGGGCTGGGCAGCAGCGATGTCGCTGCCACATGCGACATATCCGAAGCCGACCTGCAGCTGTTCTACACGCTGTTTGCCAATCACAGGCGCACCGTCACGCTGTTCAGCCAAGGCGTCAACCAGTCGGTCAGCGGCACCGACAAGGCGAACGCGATCATCAATGTCCACCTCGCCACCGGCCGCATCGGCAAGCCGGGTGCAGGGCCGTTCAGCATCACTGGGCAGCCCAATGCGATGGGCGGCCGCGAAGTCGGCGGGCTCGCCTCGACGCTGGCCGTGCACATGGGCTTCAGCGCCGCCGAACGCCACCGGGCGCAGCGCTTCTGGCGCTCGCCGACAATCGCGCCCGGTCCGGGGCTGAAGGCGGTCGAGCTGTTCGAGGCGATGGCGGCGGGCAAGATCAAGGCGCTGTGGATCATGGCGACCAACCCTGTCGTCAGCATGCCCGATGCCAAGCGCGCACGCATGGCGCTGGCGACCTGTCCGTTTGTCGTCGTCTCCGACTGTATTGCCGATACCGACACCCAACGTCATGCACACGTCCGCCTCCCCGCGCTGGCGTGGGGCGAGAAGGACGGCACGGTCACCAACTCCGAACGCCGGATCAGCCGCCAGCGCGCGTTCATGGCCCCGCCCGGCGAGGCCCGCGCCGATTGGCGCGCAGTCGCCGACGTGGCGACGCGCATGGGCTTCGACAGCTTCACTTACCCCCATGTGGCAAGCATCTTCCGCGAATTTGCAGCGCAGACCGCATTCGAGAACGACGGGTCGCGCAAGCTCGATCTGTCCGGTCACACCGACCTGAGCGACGCGGCGTACGACAGTCTCGAACCGTTTCAATGGGGCGGTGCATCGCCGTTCGCCGACGGTAACTATTCGACGCCGGACGGCCGGGCGCGGATGATCGCTGTCCGCCACACCGGGCGCAATGACGGCAGCCGCGCCTTCCCGCTGCGGCTCAACACCGGCCGCTACCGCGATCAGTGGCACACGATGACCCGCACCGGGCTGTCGCCGACGTTGTCGCAGCACCGGCGCGAGCCGCTGGTCGAGGTGCATCCGGATACGGCGCGGCGCTTCGGGCTAAGCGACGGCGGGCTGGCGACAGTCGAGAGCAAGCGCGGCAGCACCGTTTTCCGGGTTACCGAAACCGCGTCGCAGCGCGCGGGCGACCTGTTCGTGCCGATCCACTGGAGCGCCCAGACCAGCGCGGGCGGCCGTACCGGCATGCTGCCCGGACCCGACCGCGATCCGCTCTCGGGGCAGCCCGGCTTCAAGAACATCCCAGCAACAATCAGGCCGTACGCCGCCGAGTGGTCGGGGGTCATCGTCGCGCGCGAGCAGGGCACCGCGCCCGCCTGCGCCTATTGGACCCGCGCCCGCGTTCGCGGCGGCTGGCTGATCGAAGTCGCCGGCGAGGGCGATCCGGCCGTGCTTCTCGGTCAGCTTCCGGCCGGCGAGCGCGTCGAGATGCGCGATGCTCGCCGGGGCGTGCTCCGCGCCGCCGTGCTCGCCGGTGAGCGCCTGCAGGCGGCAATCTACGTTTCGCGGTCCGGAGACGCTCCCCGGCGCGACTGGCTGGCGGCGCAGCTCGTTGCCGGCGGCGTTGAACCCGTCGAGATACTGGCGGGCCGCGCCGCCTTGCCCGGACCCGACCGCGGCAGCACGGTCTGTCTGTGCTTCGACGTCGGACTGAACACGCTGATCGGCGCGATCGCCGGACAACAGCTAAGGTCCGTCGAGGCCGTTGGCACCGCACTCCGCGCCGGCACCAACTGCGGCTCGTGCCGCCCGAGCATCGCCGCGCTCATTGCGCGCGAGCTTCCGGATGCCCGGCCGCAATTCAACGCCGGCGTTACATCGGCAGCTTGAACC
>CAXTTR010000355.1:0-3421 GCA_964247215.1 uncultured Sphingomonadaceae bacterium | reverse complement strand
GCTCCGAACGGCCACGACACGTCCCGCGTCAACGCGTCCCCGCTCGCCCGCCGCCTCGCACAAGCGCAAGGTATCGACCTGGGTGCGCTCAAGGGCTCGGGTCCGAACGGGCGCATCGTTAAGGCTGACCTCGACGGGGTTGCGGCGGCTCCGGCCACAGCACAAGCAGTAGTCGCGCCTGCGGCCCCACCCCCGGCCCCTCCCGTGAAGGCGGGAGGGGGGCAGGAAGGGCAGGCGGCTTCGGCTTCGGCTGGTCCGGCAAAGGGCGCTTCGGCACCAGCTGCCGCGCCTGCTCCGAAGCTGGCAACCGCGCCCGCTTACGCACCCCCCGAAGGCGTCCCCGCCGAAGCGATCAAGCTCTCGTCGATGCGCAAGACAATCGCGCGGCGGCTGGCGGAGTCGAAGGCGACCGTCCCGCACTTCTACCTCACCGTCGATGTCCGCCTCGACGCGCTGCTCAAGCTGCGCGGCGAGCTGAATGCCAGCCTCGGCAAGAGCGGCGTCAAGCTGTCGGTCAACGATCTGCTGATCAAGGCGCTCGGCCTCGCACTCGTGCAGGTGCCCGACAGCAACGTGCAGTTCGCCGGCGACACGCTTTACAAGTTCGGCCGCGCCGACGTGTCGGTCGCGGTCGCCATCCCCGGCGGGCTGATCACACCGATCATCACCGACGCGGCGAACAAGCGGCTCAGCGTCATCGCCACCGAGATGAAGGACTTGGCCGCGCGCGCCAAGGACGGCAAGCTCAAGCCCGAGGAGTACACCGGCGGCACGGCGTCGATCTCGAACCTCGGCATGTACGGCATCAAGCAGTTCGACGCCGTCATCAACCCGCCGCAGGGGCTGATCCTGGCGGTCGGCGCGGGCGAAAAGCGCGCCGTGGTCGACGGCGATGCGCTCGGGATTGCGACGGTGCTGAGCGCGACCGGCAGCTTCGACCACCGTGCGATAGACGGCGCGGTCGGGGCGGAGTTCATGAGCGCGTTCCGGGGGCTGGTCGAAGCACCGATGAGTATGCTGGCTTGACCTGTTGCGCGCGGAAGTGCACACAAATGTGTGCACGGAGGCTAGTATGATTAAATTGGGCGTTCGAGAGTTCAGAGAACGCCTTAGCGAGGTCGCTAACGGCACTGACTTTGTTGTTGTCACGAACAATGGACGTGAAGTCGGTACCTATATGCCTAAGAACTGGGCGCGAGATGTCGGCGCGGCACGGCGTGCCGCTGCTGCAGTCGCCGAGGCGCAACAACAACTCCGTGAGCGCGGTATTGATCTCGACGCTGCGATGGCAAGGCTGGGCATGACGCCGGATGGCGAGCCGCTGGATGCGGGATGACTTTCATCGGCTCGTGGTAGATGCAAACATTATGGCGAGTGCGCTGCTCGGGACAAGCTTCGTCCTGCTGCTTAGGCTGTTTGAAAGCGGGGTGATGTTGATGGCACCAGTGCATCAAATCGCCGAGACATGGACGGTAGTCGTGCGCGAGTCCGGTCAGTCGCCGGAGTGGACCGACATCCAGATGCGCCGCTTACTGACCGTGATCAGACCGATCGGACCTGCGCTATTCAACCGCTATGAGCATCTGGCGCGGCTACGCCTACATGAGCGCGGTCAGCCCGATTGGCCGGTGATTGCTGCCGCGATGGCAACCGACGCCGACGTATGGAGCCACGATCGGGATTTTACCGGATCGGGGGCACCGGTCTGGTCAACGCGGGTCCTACGCCGTCAACTGGAAAGTCTTGATGCCTGAATCCTTCGATCTCATCATCCTCGGCTCGGGCCCCGGCGGTTACGTCGCCGCGATCCGTGCCGCGCAACTCGGCATGAAGGTCGCCATCGTCGAGCGCGAGCGGCTTGGCGGGATCTGCCTCAACTGGGGCTGCATCCCGACCAAGGCGCTGCTGCGGACGTCGGAGATCTACCACTACATGCAGCACGCCGACGCCTATGGGCTGAGCACGTCGAACGTCAGCTTCGACCTGGCGAAGGTTGTCGACCGCTCGCGCAAGGTCGCGGGGCAGCTCAATGCCGGCGTGAAGTCGCTGATGAAGAAGAACAAGATCACCGTCGTCGAGGGCGTCGGCACGTTGATCGCGGCGAACATGCTGAAGGTCACCACCGGCGACCAGACGCGCGAGCTGACCGCGCCCAACATCATCATCGCCACCGGTGCCCGGGCGCGCGAGCTGCCCGATGCCAAGTCCGACGGGGATCGTATCTGGACCTACCGTCACGCGATGGTGCCCCCTGCGATGCCGACCGAGCTGCTGGTCATCGGCTCGGGCGCGATCGGCGTCGAGTTTGCGAGCTTCTACAGCGACATGGGCGCCAAGGTCACCATTGTCGAAATGCTCGACCGCATCTTGCCCGTCGAGGACGCCGAGATTTCGGCGTTCATGCAGAAAACGTTGGCCAAGCAGGGCCTGACGATCCTGACCGGGGCGAAAGTGTCCGACGTCAAGCCCGATGCCGACGGCGTTGCGGCGACGATCACCACCGCCGACGGCAAGGCATCGGCAAACCGCTACAGCCATGTCATCGTCGCGATCGGCATTGTTCACAACATCGAGAATATCGGGCTCGAGACGCTGGGTATCACCATCGAGCGCGGGCGCATCGCGGTCGATCCTTACGGCCAGACCAATGTGCCCGGCGTCTGGGCGATCGGTGACGTCACCGGCGCGCCGTGGCTGGCGCATAAGGCGAGCCACGAGGGTATCGTCGCAGTTGAGAAGATCGCGGGGCTTAGCCCGCACCCGTTCAGCATTGCCAATATACCCGGCTGCACCTACTCGCGCCCGCAGGTAGCAAGCGTCGGCATGACCGAGGCGAAGGCGGGCGAGGGCGGGCGGCAGCTTAAGGTCGGCAAGTTCCCGTTCATCGGCAACGGCAAGGCGATCGCGCTCAGCGAGACCGAGGGCTTCGTCAAGACGGTGTTTGACGCCGCCACCGGCGAGTTGCTCGGCGCGCACATGATCGGGGCCGAGGTCACCGAACTGATCCAGGGTTACGTCATCGCGCGGCAGCTCGAGACGACCGAGGCCGAGCTGATGGAGACGATCTTCGCGCACCCGACGCTGAGCGAGATGATGGAGGAAAGCGTGCTGAGCGCCTACGGGCGGGCGATACATTTTTAGCAAGCTGCGCCCCGCTTCGCTTGCTCTCGCAACTAACCGAGGAACTGGAGCAGCGCGGCAAGCGTCTCCGCTGGTGCCTCCTCCGGAAGAAAATGTCCGCAGGACACGCCATGTCCGTGCACGTCGCTGGCATACTCACGCCATAACGCGAGCACGTCGTACGCGCGTCCGACCAGCCGGCGCTCGCCCTGTAGCGCCAGCATCGGGCAGGTAATGCGGCGGCCGATGGTGAGGTCGGCGGCATCGTGGTCACAGTCGAGCGTCGCCCCGGCGCGATAAT
>CAXTTR010000354.1:0-3428 GCA_964247215.1 uncultured Sphingomonadaceae bacterium | reverse complement strand
TCGACTGGCTGCGGACCGACAGTATTACCGCCGCGATCGCCATTGGGTCGGGCGTGGCGCTCTACATCGTGCTGATCGCGCTGCGGTTCGGGATCAAGCGCGCGTTGCGTTTAGGACAAGGCGCGGTCACGCTGCCGGTCACCAGCTGGCGCGGCTTCGCGGTGCGCATGGTCGGCTGCACCCGCAGCGTCTTTCTCGGCGCGCTCTCCGCCGAGGCGGTGGTGAACATCATCACCGCGCCGGCCCTGTTGCGGCACGCGATCGGCGTCGTGTTCACCATTGCCGCCGCCATCCAGGGCGCGATCTGGGTGCGCGAGCTGATCCTGTCGCTGGTCGAGCGGCGGGCCGCGAGCACCGATGGTGAATCGGGGATCACCAGCGCGCTCGGCATCATCCGCGTGCTGGTCAACTTCGTCGTCTGGGCGCTGGCGCTGATTCTCGTGCTCGATAACCTTGGCGTCAACGTCACCGCGCTGGTTGCGGGCTTGGGCGTCGGCGGCATCGCGATCGGGCTCGCGGCGCAGGGCATCTTCGCCGATCTGTTCGCGGCGCTGGCGATTCTGTTCGACCGGCCGTTTCGCGCCGGTGACACGATCCAGTTCGGCGCAACGACCGGCACCGTCGAGGCGATCGGGCTCAAGACCACGCGCATCCGCGCGCTGTCGGGCGAGCAGGTGGTCATCGCCAACACCAAGCTGCTCGACCAGCAGATCGCCAACCTGCGCCGCATCGAACAGCGCCGCGTCGTGCAAACACTGTACTTGTCGCTCGGCACCAGCGCCGCCGACCTCGCGCGTGTTCCGGCGGTGGCGGCGGCGATCATCGGCGCGACCGGACACGCCCGCTTCGACCGGGCGCACGTGTCGGCGCTGACGCTCGATGCGGTCGAGGTCGAACTGGTCTATTTCACCACCGTCGCCGACTATGCCGTGATGATGGACGCCCGCCAGTCGCTGCTACTTGGCATGCTCAAAATGCTGGGCGAAGCCGGTATCGAGCTCGCCGAGCGCCTGCCGGTCCAGGGCGCGGCGCGCCAGCAGGGTACCGGCCAGCACCGGCAGCAGCCAGACCAGCCGGGACTGATAGCGCGCGAACGGCCCTGACAGCACGCCGGTGATGCCGGCGTTGAAGAACACCGCCGCGAGCGGCAGTACAACCAGCGCCAGCAGTCGCCGTGTCTCGGGATCGCGCCGCCGCCACAGCAGGCCGAGCGCAGCAACCGCGACGGCCAGCGACGCGAGCGCGATGCCGCCATAGTACCAGCTCGATACTTCGGGGGTGAGCCGCAGCGGGCACTGATCGCCGCGCCGCCCGCAATGTGCCACCGCCATGATCATGTCGGGCAGATACGTCTTCGCCCAATAGTCGTCGGTCATGTAATAATGCGGGTTGCGCACCACGTCGTCGAGACCGACCAGCGTCAGCTGTTTCCACCAGTTCGCCGCTGACGCCCTGAGCTGCGCCAGCGGCGCATAGGCGAGCGTCCCCAGCACGAACCGCGGCTCCTCGAGTTCGAGCTGGACGCGGGTGGCGTAGTTGCCGATCAGGAACACGCCCGTCGTCGGCAGGTCCGACCACAGAATGTCCTCGCTGTTGTCGAGCGGCAGATTGCGAAAGCGGCAAAGCGCGTACCGCTCGCCAGTAGCGCAGGCGTGACGGAGGTAATCGCGCCCCGGCCCGTCGGCGAGCATCCGCGCCATCAGGAATGGCTGGTGCCGCAGCTTCTCCCCGGTCTGCGCCTGTACGACGAGCCCGTAGACCGAGTTGATCGCGATTGCGATGAGGATCGCCGTCGTTATCGTGCCGAGCCGCAGCGCTGCTTGCCGCCAGCCGGCACGCAACCACCACAGCAGCGCCGCGCCGATCGGCACCAGCACGATCGCCAGCAGCTCATGCGAGGTGTGCACCACCAGCGCAAACGCCAGCAGCACCGCCACACCCCAGCATTGGGCCCGGGACAGCGCCTGCCAGTAGAGCAGCACCAGCGCGCAGCAGACGACGGCCACTCCGGCGAAGACGTCGGGCATCGCGAAGCCCGCGAAGAACGGCAGCGTCGAGCCGAGGGCTAGCCCAGCCATCAGCAATAAGTAAGCGCGCGGCCCGGCCCGCGGCACGGCGCTGCGTAGCAGCAACAGCAGCGACCACGACGCACAAGCCGCCTGCGCCGCCGCCAGCAGCCACAGCGTCCCGGCGCTCTCCAGTCCGTACAGAAATACGCTGTAGCTCGTCGACCGCGCTGACATCTGCGTACGGCTGAGTTCGGCGTCAATCGCCGCCTGTCTCTTGTCGGCGTCGCTGCGCGTGTCGGGCTCGGGCGCGATGCCGAACCAGTTGACCTTGACCGCCTGCCACAGTTCGACGCCCTGCGAGTAGTAATCGTCGGTGTCGGTGAACACCGTCGGCATCCGGTCGGCGAGGATCGCGAGCAACAGCAGTGCGGTTCCCGCCAGCGTCAGCCAGATACTTCGCCAGCGCCCGCTTAGCTGCGCCACGGCGAGGCCGGTCATAGCCCGCCGACATCCTCGATCGACAGCAGGCTGGCGTTGCCGCCGGCGCTCGTGGTGTCGACCGAGACGGCGCGCTCGGTGGCGAAGCGCAGCAGGTAATGCGGGCCGCCCGCCTTGAACCCGGTGCCCGAACGGCCCTCGCCGCCGAACGGCTGGCTGCCGACGACCGCGCCGATCATCGCGCGGTTGATGTACAGGTTGCCGACGCGGGCCAGCGCCGTGACGCGGTCGGCGGTCGAGGCAATGCGGCTGTGCAACCCCATCGTCAGCCCATAGCCGGTGGCGTTGATAGCGGCGACCGTCGCATCGAGCTCGCCCGCCTGCCAGGTGACGACGTGGAGCAGCGGACCGAACCACTCAGTCGTCAAATCGGCGATACGGTCGAGCTTGATCACCGTCGGCGCGACGAAGTTGCCGGTCACCGGTGCAGCGACCGTATGGACCCAGCGGCCCTGCACCGACTGGCGGTAGGTTTCGAGCCGCTCATAAGCGGCTTGATCGATCACCGGGCCGACATCGCTGCGCGGATCGGCCGGATCACCGACGACCAGCGTGTCCATCGCCCCGGCAAGCATCTTCAGGATATTCGGCGCGACATCCTCCTGCAGCACCAGCAGCCGCAGCGCCGAGCAGCGCTGCCCGGCCGAGCGGAACGCGCTGGTTACCACATCGACCACGACCTGTTCGGGCAGCGCGGTCGAGTCGACGATCATCGCGTTCAGCCCGCCGGTCTCGGCGATCAGCGGCACCAGCGGGCGGCTATCGTCGTCGAGCAGCGACCGCGCGATGGCGCGCGCCGTCGCGGTCGAGCCGGTGAACGCCACGCCCATGACACGCGCATCGCCAGTCAGCGCGGCACCGACGTCGGCACCGCCGGTCACAAGCTGCAGCACCTCGCGTGGCACCCCGGCTTCGTACGCC
>CAXTTR010000353.1:0-3444 GCA_964247215.1 uncultured Sphingomonadaceae bacterium | reverse complement strand
GTCGAGCGGCAGGTCTTCGTGCATCAGCAGCTTGAGCCAGTCGAGCAGCTCCGACGTGCTCGGTTTCTTCTTCATGCCGGGAACTTCGCGGATGTCGTAGAAGATGTTGAGCGCCTCGCGGACGAGCGTTTTCTGGATATCGGGGAAGTGGACGTCGACGATGCGCTGCATGGTCTCGCGGTCGGGGAACTTGATGTAGTGGAAGAAGCACCGGCGCAGGAACGCGTCGGGCAGGTCCTTCTCGTTGTTCGAGGTGATGATCACGATAGGCCGGATCGCGGCCTTCACGGTCTCGCCGGTTTCGTAAACATGGAACTCCATGCGGTCGAGTTCCTGGAGCAGGTCGTTCGGAAACTCGATGTCGGCCTTGTCGATCTCGTCGATCAGCAGCACGGGCAGGGTGGGGGAGGTGAATGCCTCCCACATCTTGCCGCGGCGGATATAGTTCGCGATGTCGCCGACCCGCGCATCGCCGAGCTGGCTGTCGCGCAGCCGGCTGACCGCGTCATATTCGTACAGGCCCTGCGCGGCCTTTGTGGTTGACTTGACGTTCCACTCGATCAGCGGCGCGTTGAACGCAGTGGCGATCTCCTGCGCCAGCACGGTCTTGCCGGTGCCGGGCTCGCCCTTGACGAGCAATGGCCGGCGCAGCGTCGCGGCGGCGTTGACCGCAACCTTCAGGTCGTCGGTGGCGACATAGGCGCTGGTGCCTTCGAAACGCATGGGGCTTGCTCGCGAGTGGTTCACGGAAGCGGCCTGCCTAAGGCCGGGAGCACAGGGCAGCAAGCCTTAAGCCAAGGTTTGCGCTCCCGCCTTGCGCCGCACCGCAGTACCCGGCAAGGGAGCGTAACAGGGGACCAAATACATCACCAAGTTGCCATCCTACCCCGCGTTTGCCGTGGCGCTCGCCCTGTCGGCGCTGCTGTTGCTGTGGCCGGTCGCGATGAACCGCGATGCGTTCATGTTTGGCGACACGGTGAATTACCTGACGGCCGGGCGTAAGGTCTGGACGGTCGCCAGCCATGCCGTGCATCGCTCCACCGCAGGACCCGCCGTAAGCTTGGACCCGCCACGGCCGGAGCCGGCCCGGTCGATGATCGCGCTCGGAGGCCGGTCGCCATTTTACGGCGCGATCGCCTGGACCGTGTTTGAAAGCGGCGGCGCGGTCGCGGTTGCCGCGCTTCAGTCGGTGTGGGTCGCAGCGGCCCTGCTGCTGGCGTTCGGACGGCTCGGCCTGGGGTCGCTGCGCCGCCGGGTAGCGGCGGTCGCACTGCTGAGCGCCGCGACGACGGTCGGATTTTTCACGTCGACGGTGATGCCGGATGTATTTACCGGCCTGGCCGTCATCGCAATCGGGCTGTTATGGTTTACCGGCACAGCCATGAGCCGCATCGAGCGCGGCTTCTGGTTCGGCACGCTGCTGGCAGCGACGCTGTTTCATGTCTCGATCCTGCTGATGGGGATCGTCATCACCGCGGGACTTTGGCTGGCTACCCGGAGCCGCTGGCCGCGGCGCGAGGCGCTGGCCATCGTGCTGATATTCAGCGTTGCTGCGGTGGGTACCGCCGCGGTCGACATCGTTGCCGCCAAGGTCACCCGGACGCGGGTCGTGGCCCCGCCGCTGCTGCTGGCCCGGCTGATCGGAGATGGCACCGCCGGGCGGGTGCTGGCGGCCGACTGCCCCACCCGCCATTATGAGACGTGCCGTTACCTGCCGGCGTTGCCGCTCCGCGAGAACGATTTTCTATGGCAGAGTCCGAAAGCGGTATCCTGGAACAACTCGCCGGACGCGAGCCGGATTGTGATCGTCGCGGAGCAGAAGGCGATCATCAGGGCGGTGCTGACCCGTTATCCGCTGACCCAGCTTGGGCGGTCGCTGGATAATGCGGCGACGCAATTGTGGACGACGGGGCTGGACGAGTTCGAAATGAACCCGGCCATCGACCTAGGGATGCGGTCGCCCGAGTTCGCTGAACCGATCGCCCGGTACCACGCCAGCGCGGTCGTACGGGACCGCCTCTCGCTGGCACCCTTGGCGACCGCATGGGCGATGGTATACGCGCTGGCCGCCGCCCTTTCGCTCGCCCTGCTGCTCGGCTGGCGGCGGCTTGGGCTTCGTCCGGCGACGGTCGGCGTGGTCGTAACGGTGTTTGCCGGAATCGTCGTAAACGCCGCGATCAACGGGGCGCTGTCGGGGGTGTTCGGCCGCTACGGCGCGCGTGTCGAATGGCTGGCGCTGTTCGGACTGATCGCGCTGATCGCCTCGCGGCGCGGGATCGGGCAAGCTGATGCCCGCCCGGTGACGCTGGTCACTACAGGCCTTCGCGGGACCCGGTAGTCAGGGTCATCGGCACACGGGATCACCCGGCGGCCGCTTACGCGAAGGAACTAGTCATGAGGACCCTCATCATCGCGGTCGCCGCATTCGCCATGACCGGCCTGACCACCGCCACCGTTCATGCCGGGACGCCGGCCACACCGACCGCCAAGGTGTTCTACGGCGACCTCAACCTGCAGAGCGCGTCGGGCATGAAGACGCTCAAGGTCCGGATCCACAGCGCCGCACGCGCGGTCTGCGGCCCAACCGCCAGCATCGAAGGCGGCATCGCCCGCAACCAGCACTGCCTGCGCGTCGCGGTCGCCGGAGCAATGAAGCAGGTACCAGATGCCGGTCAGCAGTTCGCGACGCGCTGACGTCAACGGGCTTACGCCTTCTTTCCTTGGGGAGAGGGCGGTTGCGTCACACGTCCAAGAAGCTCCGCATCTTTCTTGACCGGCTCGGGTGCTTCAGTTTCCGCAGCGCCTTCGCCTCGATCTGCCGGATGCGCTCGCGGGTGACGCTGAACTGCTGGCCGACTTCCTCGAGTGTGTGGTCGGTGTTCATGCCGATACCGAAGCGCATCCGGAGCACACGCTCCTCGCGCGGCGTCAGCGATGCCAGCACGCGAGTCACCGTCTCCTTGAGGTTGGCGTGGATCGCCGCGTCGACCGGGATGACCGCATTCTTGTCCTCGATAAAGTCGCCGAGGTGGCTGTCCTCCTCGTCGCCGATCGGCGTTTCGAGGCTGATCGGCTCCTTGGCGATCTTCATCACCTTGCGAACCTTTTCGAGCGGCATCGACAGCCGCTCGGCCATTTCCTCGGGCGTGGGCTCGCGGCCCTGCTCGTGCAGGAACTGGCGGCTGGTGCGGACCAGCTTGTTGATCGTCTCGATCATGTGGACCGGGATGCGGATCGTGCGCGCCTGATCCGCGATCGAACGCGTGATCGCCTGGCGGATCCACCACGTCGCATAGGTGCTGAACTTGTAGCCGCGGCGGTACTCGAACTTGTCGACCGCCTTCATCAGGCCGATGTTGCCTTCCTGGATCAGATCTAGGAACTGCAGACCGCGGTTGGTGTATTTCTTGGCGATCGAGATCACCAGGCGCAGGTTGGCCTCGA
>CAXTTR010000352.1:0-3445 GCA_964247215.1 uncultured Sphingomonadaceae bacterium | reverse complement strand
CGCCGACAGCAGCGCCGCGATTGTCGTCGGGATAAGCGTGATCAGCAGTGCCGCGAGCAGCACCACCGAGACACTGCCGCCGGCATAGCGCGCAAACATCGGCACGGTACCGACAGCAATCAGGAAAATGATCGTTAGTCCGACCAGCAGAATGGTCAGCGCGATCTCGTTCGGCGTCTTCTGCCGCGACGCGCCTTCGACGAGCGCGATCATGCGGTCGAGGAAACCTTCGCCTGGCCCGGCGGTGACGCGCACGGTGATCCGGTCGGATATGACGCGGGTGCCCGCGGTGACGGCCGAGCGGTCGCCGCCGGCTTCGCGGATTACCGGCGCGCTCTCGCCGGTAATAGCAGCTTCGTTAACCGAGGCAACGCCCTCGACGACTTCGCCATCGGCGGGGATCAGCTCGCCGGTGTTCACCTTGACGAGGTCGCCGATACGCAATGCCGACGCAGCGACCTTCTCCCCGGTAGCGCGCGTCGCGGTCAGCTCGCCTTTCGTCTGGCGCAGCGAGGCCGCTTGCGCCTTGCCACGACCTTCTGCGACAGCCTCGGCGAAGTTGCCGAACAGCACCGTCAGCCACAGCCACACGACAATCTGAATCTGGAAGCCGAGGCTGAGACCAGTGCCGCCGGTAAATAGCAGCAGCGTCAGCAGCAAAGCGATGACCGCGGTGACAAACATCACCGGATTGCGGATCAATTGGATCGGGGCGAGCTTGCGGACCGCGTCGAGAACAGCGGGGCCGAGCAGCGACGGGGTGAACAGCGAAGGGGCGACAGCGCGGGCCATTAGGGTGCTCCGATCAGAACAATTGGCCACGGATCATCGCCAGATGGTCGGCGATGGGTCCGAGCGCGAGCGACGGCAGGAACGTCAGGCCGCCAACGATGAGAATGATGCCGAGCAGCAGTCCGACCCACAGTGGTCCGGTTGTCGGGAACGACCCCGACGAGGCGGGCACGAAGCGCTTGGCGGCGAGGCTGCCGGCGATAGCGAGCACCGGGATGACAACAAAGAAGCGCCCAAGCCACATCGCGAAGGCTAGCATGCCGTCGTAGAACGGCGTGCTCGCGGTCAGTCCGGCAAACGCCGAGCCGTTGTTACCAACCGCGCTGGTGAACGCATATAGGATTTCGGAATAGCCGTGCGGTCCCATGTTGTTACGCCCGGCAAGCCCGGCAGTCGCAACCGAGGCGATGCCGGTGCAGCCAAGGATGATCAGCGGCAGCACGGCGATCGCCAGTACGGCGAGCTTGACCTCACGGCTTTCGATCTTCTTGCCGACATATTCGGGGCTGCGTCCGACCATCAGCCCGGCGACGAAGACGCTCAGGATGCAGTAAAGCAGGAAGCCGTACAGCCCCGACCCGACGCCGCCGAAGATGATCTCGCCCAACTGGATGTTGAATAGCGGCACCAGTCCGCCCAACGCCGTGAAGCTGTCGTGCATGGCGTTGACCGCCCCGCATGAGGCATCGGTGGTGACGGTGGCGAACAGCGCCGAGGCGGCGATACCGAAGCGCACCTCCTTGCCCTCCATGTTGCCGTCGGCGACGTGCAGCCCGAGCGCGTGGAGGTTGGGATTGCCGGCGCTCTCGGCCCAATAGGCGACCGTCGTGCCCGCGAAGAACAGCAGCAGCATCGCGGCGAAAATCGCCCAGCCCTGCCGGGTGTTGCCGACCGCCTTGCCGAATACCCAGGTCAGTCCGGCACCGATCGAGAAGATCGACAGCATCTGGATGAAGTTGGTCAGCGCGGTCGGGTTCTCGAACGGATGCGCGGAATTGGCGTTGAAGAAGCCGCCACCGTTGGTGCCGAACATCTTGATCGCTTCCTGACTCGCGACCGGCCCGAGGATCAGCGTCTGCTTGGCCCCTTCGAGCGTCGTCGCGATCACGGAACCCGCGAACGTCTGCGGAACTCCCGCGGCGATCAGCACGATCGCGTAAATAACGCTGCCTGGAAGCAGGAGATATAATGATAGCCGCGTCAGGTCGGCCCAGAAGTTTCCTAGCCCCGCCGCCTCGCGCCGCGCGAAGCCGCGGATAACTGCGAACGCCACGGCGATACCCGTCGCTGCCGACAGGAAGTTGTGCACCGTCAGCGCCACCATCTGGCTGAAGTTGCTCATTGTCGACTCGCCGGTGTATGACTGCCAGTTGGTGTTGGTGACGAAGCTGACAGCGGTGTTCATCGCCAAATGCGGAACCAGCGCCGGAAAAGCGTTGGGGTTCATCGGCAGCACCGCTTGCAACCGCAGCAATGCATAAGTCAGCAGTGTACCGATAAAGCTGAATACTAGCACGTGCACGGCATAGCGCCGCCAGCTCATCTCCTCGTTCGGATTGATCCCGCTCAGCGCGTAAAACCACCGCTCGACCGGGTCGAGCACCACGTGCAGCGGGGTCCGCCGCCCTTCGTAGAGCGCGAACAGCACCTTGCCCATTGGCTTAGTGATGGCAATCACCGCCAGCGTGAACAAGGCGATCAGCAGCCAACCCTGAAATGTCATCGATAGTCTCCGAGGGTCAGAAGCGTTCGGGACGGACGAGCACGGCGACAAGATAGCCGAGCAGGCCGACAGCGGTCAGAGCACCAAGCCAGAGGTCAAGGGTCATCTGGATATCCTAAGCGCGGTCGGCGAGCGAAATGTACATCAGACTAAGCAGCACCAGCCCAATGGCGACGCCGATCCAGATAAGGTCTTGCATAGGTGTCTCCACACGAGCGCACGATGCTATTATGCTTGCGTTCGAACTGCCGCGAGGCGAATTGAAGCCATAGTTATAAAAGTCGCGTAAAGGTCCGACCCTCGGCTATACTCGCCGCGGCAGGAGAGTGATCGCGTTATGACTGCAGCCAAAACGCCATCAGCCGTACCGCCTTGCCTCACCGAGGCCGAAACTGCACTGGCGCTAGCGGCGCTGCCCGGATGGAATCGCGACGGCAAGCATCTTGTGCGAGCGTACAAGTTTAAGGATTTTCCGCACGCATTCGCGTTCATGACGCGTGTCGCGCTGCTCGCCGAAGCTGCTGATCACCATCCAGACTGGTCGAACGTATATAATCGCGTCGACATCCGCCTAACGACACACGATGCCGGTGGGCTGACGGCGCGGGATACCGCGCTTGCGGCGGCTATCGACAGCTAGTTCAGTGGGCTGGCATGAAGACGCAAGCCGGGCGTTTTCAAGGCGTCAACCTATGCGTCACAGCACGGTGCCGGCCTGCGCTCGACCTCGCCGCTATGAGCCGCAGCAAAGACACGGTATCGAGCGGGGCATGACCCCGCCCGATTTACCTATGCGCTTGAACGCCGAAGCGGCACGCCTCGGCTTCGCGCAGCTCGGAATTGCAGCGGCTGACTCTGCACCGCAGGCCGCGATCCGGCTGCGCGAGTGGCTGGGTGACGGGCGGCATGGTGACATGCTGTGGATGGCGA
>CAXTTR010000351.1:0-3456 GCA_964247215.1 uncultured Sphingomonadaceae bacterium | reverse complement strand
CTCGTCGACCGCAGCCTGGCCATCCGCGGCGCGCGTCACCTCGAAGCCACGTCGCGACAGGCGGCGGGACAGCATGTCCCAGTTCTCGTCATTATCTTCGACGATCAGAACGCGTGGCATCGCCGGTCTCCGTGGGCCTTGCCGCTACTCACGTCGGCGAAACAGTCAAGTGCTGGCGGGGGCTACAGGTTCCAGCCGTGCGGTGACAACGACGCGATCGGTCACATGGCGCAGCAGCTCCTCGCGGCTCAGCGCGCCCTTTTGCAATACCGCCTCGACCTCGCCGCTCAACCGCTCGCGGTCGTCGCCGCTGAGGTCTTTCGCGGTCAGCACGATTACCGGAATGTCGGCCCAGCTAGCCTTGTCGCGCAGCGCCTGGACGAACTGGAAGCCGTCCATTTCGGGCATCAGCAGGTCGAGCAGGATCAGGCTCGGCGTCGTCCGCTCGAGCGCGGCGAGCGCATCGGCACCGTTGCTCGCCTCGAGCACCGCATGCCCGCGCGCTTCAAGCGCGCGGCGCAGCAGCTCGCGCGTGTCGCCGTCGTCCTCGACGATCAGCACCGGCGCTTCGGGCTGCTGCAGGTGCCGCGCCAGCACGGTGTGCAGCCGGTCGCGGTCGATCGGCTTGGTCAGGAAATCGCTCGCCCCCAGCGCAAAGCCGAGGTTGCGGTCACCGACCATCGTCAGCATGATCACCGGAATATCGGCGGTCTCGGGATCGGCCTTGAGCATCGCCAGCACGCGCCAGCCGTCAATCCGCGGCATCATCACGTCGAGCGTGATCGCGGCAGGCCGGTGCCGCTTCGCCATCGCGACGCCCGCCTCGCCGTCGCCAGCAATCAGCGCGCGAAAGCCTTCCTTGGTCAGGAAGCGCTGCATCAGATCGTGGATCACCGGATCGTCGTCGATGACCAGCACCGCGGGGTGCTCGGTACCGACGTCGCCCGAGCCTTCCATCGGCACTTCAGCCGTAGCCTCGGTGACGACGCGCGGCAGTCGCACAGTGAACGTCGAGCCTTCACCCGGCACGCTCGCGACGACGACGTCACCCTGCATCATCTGGCAAAGCTTGCGGCTCAAGGCGAGACCGAGCCCGGTGCCGCCGTACTTGCGCGTCGTCGACACGTCCGCTTGTTCGAACGCCTGGAACAGCCGCGCCATCTGGTCGGCGGTCATGCCGATGCCGGTGTCGCGCACTTCGAAAGCGATTGTGCCGCCCTCATCGCGGACATCGAGCGTCACCCGCCCGGCATCGGTAAACTTTCCTGCATTGCTCAGCAGGTTAAGCAGGATCTGGCGCGTCTTTGTCAGGTCGGCGTGCATGCTTCCGATGTCACCGGGTACATGCAGGTCGAAGGTGTTGACGTTCTTGTCGATTATCGGGCGTACCGTGGCGACGACGTCGGTCAGCATATCGGTGACGGCGAAGTCTTCGAGGTACAGCTCCATCTTGCCGGCCTCGATCTTCGCCAGGTCGAGCAGGTCGTTGACCAGCCCGAGCAAGGTCTTGCCGGCGCGGTGAATCTTGTCGAGGTCGGGGAGCAGCTCGGGGATGTCGCGGTCCTCGGCTTCCTCGCGCAGGATTTCGCTATAGCCGATGACGGCGTTCAGCGGCGTCCGCAGCTCGTGGCTCATATTCGCCAGGAACTGGCTCTTGGCCTCGTTCGCCCCCTCCGCCGCCTCCTTCGCGGCCGCCAGCTCGACTTCGCCGAGCTTGCGCTCGGTGATATCGATCATCACCCCGACCCAGCGCTCGACGCGCCCGCGATCGGTGAAGATGCTCGCTCCGGCGACGTCGCTGTCGCTGCCCGCCAGCGGCCGGGCGCGGCACGCCAGCCAGCGCGGCGCACCGTCGACGACAATCTCGACCTCGTCGTCGAAGCCGGTTCCAGCCGCGCGCGCCGCCTGGATCACCGCGACCGCGCGGGTCCGCTCGCTCGGCAGCAAATGCGCCAGCAGCAGCTCGGTAGTCAGCGGTGCGTCCGGGGCCAAGCCGAACAGCGCATAGAATTCGGGCGAACAGATAACCCGGTCGTTACCGAGATCGACGTCGAAGCCGCCGATGCCGCCCGCCGCCTGGATCAGCCGCAGCCGCTCCTCGCTCTCGCGCACCCGTTCGGTCGCGCGCTCCTCGATCGACCCCAGCCGGGCCTGCTGCCGCGCGCGATACGCCGTCGCCAGCGCCGCCGCCGCCAGCACGAACAGCGCGAGGCCTGTGAAGGCGATCGCTGCCGTCGTTGCGCGCGCGCGTTCGGCCGCGGCCGCCTGTGCGGCGGCGCGCACCGCCAGCAGCCGTTCCTCCTCCGCCTGGATCGCCGCAAGCACCTGCCGGTAGGCGGTCATCGTACCCAGCCCCGTCGCCAGGCCACGGCGCAGCGCCGTCATCTGGCCCGACGCCGTGCTGCCCCGCAACGCCGCCAACGACGCCTCGATCTCGGTGTTGCGCTCGCCCAGCAACCGGCGCAATTCGGCGAGGTTGGCCTGCTGCCGCGGGTTGTCGCGCGTCAGCCGAGCGACCTCGTCGAGCAACGCCGGAGTGCGCGCCCGCGCCTGCCCGAGCAGCGGGATGTATGCCGGATCGGCGGGCAGGAAACCGCGCTGCGCGATCTCCTCGTCCTGCAGCGCCGTCGCCAGCCGGTCACCGGTCTTCAGCACCTCGATCGTATGCTCGCGCCACGCGGCTGCATTGCGCTGCGCGATGAGCGTCGAGCGGTTGTTCTGAACGAGCGCATACAGCGCGATCGCTACTCCGGCGACGGCGAGCAATATCCACAGGATGCGCGTGCGCGGCATGAAGCTAGCGACCGGAAGCAGACGTCGGGCACGGCACGAAGCCGGCGGGGCGCACCCGCCGGCCTGCTACGCCGCTACCGCGCTCAGACCGTCGACGAGCGGCCGCGGATGAAGTGCAGCACGATCATTATCACCGCGATCACCAACAGCAGATGGATCAGCCCGCCCGCGACGTGAAACACCAGAAACCCGGCGAGCCAGGCCACCAGCAGCACAAGCCCAATCATAGCGAACATGGCAGTGTCTCCCGTTACCGCGAGCGGATGCTCGCGTTGCGGGGTGATTAACGAGGGGAGGGGAGTGATGTTCCGTGGGCGAACTGAAGGGAGTGGGGTGCGCAGCAACCTGCATTGCGCGGAGCACCTGCCGTGCGTACATCGTGCTAACGTTGAAGGATTGGTCAATGCAAAGCGCACTTCGCAAGATGGGCAACTCGACCGGGCTGATCGTGCCCAAAGCCATGCTGCGCGCCGCCGGCGTCGAGAGCGGCACCGTGCTCGACCTTGCTGTCGAAGACGGCCGCATCATTGCAAGCCCGGTCCGTGCTGGCCCGCGTGCTGGCTGGGCGGAGCCGGCAGCGGAGGTCGGTGCTGTCCCGCTGAGTGCGAATGAGGCAGCTTGGCTAGGTTTCGGTAACGAGGGCGACGCCGAACTGACGTGGTA
>CAXTTR010000350.1:0-3458 GCA_964247215.1 uncultured Sphingomonadaceae bacterium | reverse complement strand
CGCGAAGACCGCCGGTCAGCCGCAGCGTCGAGTTGACGTTCCATGTTGCCTGACCAAAGCCCGCCAGCGAATCGATTTCGCGGTCGGCCTGGATAAAGCTGCCGACGAAGGCACGCGTCGGCCCTTCGCGGTAGCCGTCACGCTGGTCGACATCGAAGCGGATCTTGTTCTTCTCGTGCGAGAAATAGCCGCCGACGATCCAGTCGACGACATGCGTGCCGGTTGACTTGAGCTGGACCTCCTGGCTGAGGAAATCGAAGGTCGAGTTGACCGTGCTGTTCTGCCCGAAGCCGCCGAGGTAAAGCAGCTTGCCGGTCGCCGGGTCGACGCCGCCGGTCGGCGGCAGCGCGCCGTAATCGGCATCGGCCTGGGTGCTGCCGCCGAGCCGGGTGAAGCCGGCGATGTAAGTCGCCTGCACGCCGTCGGTCAGCTTGTAATCCATCGTGCTGCGGATCGCCACCGAGTAGCGGTTGGTGTCGGGCGCGGTATCGCTCAGCGTCGAGAAGAGCTTGGTGCCCGGCCGCGGCGTCTGCAGCAGCGGGATTACCGGCGCGCCTTTGTCGAGGAAGCCTTCGACATTAAGGTTCCAGGTAAAGCGGTCGCTCGGACGGAACAGCATGCTGATGCGCGCCGAGTCCTGGTCCTGCGCGTAGTACTTCTTCCCGCTGGTGATAAACGCCGCCCGATCAATGCCCGGAACTGTCGGTGCCGGCTGGTAGTCGGCGTAACCATCATGGCGTTCGGTGACGAAGGCGACGCGGAACGCCAGGCTGTCGCTGACCGGCACGTTGATCATGCCGCGCGAGCCGAAGCGGTTATAGTCGCCGCCGATGAGCTCGATATTACCCGACAGGCCGTCGAGATTGGCCTTGGCGGTGATCAGGCTGAGCGCGCCGGCGGTCGAGTTGCGGCCGAATAGCGTACCCTGCGGGCCGCGCAGCACTTCGGCGCGTTCGAGGTCGTAGAACAGCAGCGAGGCACCCTGCGCGCGGGCGCTATAGATACCGTCGATATAGACCGCAACCTCGGGGTCGGCGACTTCGGTGAAGGCGTTGTCGTTGCCGAGACCGCGCAGTGTCAGCAGCACCGCCGACTGGTCCCCCTGTTGCGCGAACTGCAGGCTGGGCACGAAACGCGCGAGGTCGGTGACATTGTTGACCTGCTGCCGGTCGAGCGACGCCTGGCTGAACGCCGAAATCGCGATCGGGGTTTTCTGCAAACTGGTTTCGCGCCGCGTCGCGGTGACGATGATGTCGGTAAGCCCGTTAGTATCGCTGACCGTGTTCGCCGCGGTCTGCTGGCCGCCGGCGGTGGTGTTGACCGCCGCGCCGGTCGCGGTCGCCGCTGCGCCGTTGGCACTCGGCGGCGCGACCTGCGCGACCGCGGCCGTGCCGGCGAGTAACGCGCCAATTAAAACAGTGCTGGTGGTGAAATGCCGACGAGTCATGCTGTCCTCCCGAGAAGCCCTTTCCCAGGGCGTTGGTGAGAACAGGCGCGCCACCGACATCGATGTCAATCGTGAACTGACATCGATGTCGGATTTCATTGCGGCAGTGTACTTTTGCGGCCACAGTGCCACGGTGCAAGCATCATGATGAGAGCGGCAGTGGAATGGCGGAGTGCGACGGTTGCCGGGCAGCTGTTCACAATGCTGACCGGCGTGTTTTTCATTGGCGGCTTCCTGACCTCGATGGTCAGCCTCGTCGTGCCGCGCCTGAGACTCATGTTGAGCCTCGATTACACGCAGGCGCTGCTGGTCCAGCTTGCCTTTCACGCAAGCTACCTGCTGTTCGCCGTGCCGATCACGCTGGCGGTCGTCAGGGTTGGCTATATGCGCGCGATCGCGGCGGGGCTGGCGGTGATGATGGCGGGGTGCATTGCTCTGACGCTGGCTGATCGCGCGCTCGATCTTCAACTGGTGCTTGCGGCGTTGCTGTTGTTGTCAGCGGGCATAACCGTGCTGCAGATCGCCGCGAATACGGTGGTGACCATCGTCGGTGCGGCGGCGGGAGCGGCGGCGCGGCTGACGTTGCTGCAGGGGTTCAACTCACTCGGCACCGTGCTCGGGCCGCTGCTGGCCGCACCATTGCTGCTGGCGGCGGCCGGACCGGCTTCCGCCGGTAGTGCGCTGCCGTTCGTTGCGTCGGCGGCCGCGCTTGCGGCTTTGTCGTTGCTGTTCGCGGTCCGGCGAGGGCTGCTGCCAGCTTACGCAATTAGCGCCTCCGGGCTGGGCAGCCTGCGCGCGCTGCCCGCGGTCTGGCGCACGCCGCGACTGCGCGCGGGAACGGCCGCGATGTTCGCTTATGTGGGCGCCGAAGTGACGATCGGCACGCTGCTGACCAGCTTCCTGATGCAACGGCAGGTGCTTGGCCTCGGCGCGGTTGCGTCGGGGCAGCTGGTTAGCCTGTACTGGGGCGGCGCGATGGTCGGACGCTTCGCCGGCGCTGCCCTGCTCAGCCGCCTTGCCCCGGCGCGCCTGCTAGTGGTCGCAGCCAGCGGCGCGACGCTGCTGACGACGGTCGCGATCGGTACCGGCGGCAGCCTGGCAGCGGCCGCACTGCTGGCGACGGGACTGTGTAACGCAGTCATGTATCCGACGATCTATGCGCTGGCACTGCCGGCTGACCCGGGTGCTGCCCCGCTCGGCTCGATGCTGCTGTGCATGGCGGTGGTCGGGGGAGCGGTCGTGCCCGTAGCTACCGGTGTCGCGGCCGATGCAGTCGGGCTGGCTCCGGCGCTGGCCTTGCCGGCGCTGTGCTATGCCGGAATAGCCCTGTTTGCCCGATCGTGCCGCCCTGTTGCTCAACGCGAGAAACCATGACAGTCGTCACTATCAAGGATGTCGCACAGCTGGCGGGCGTTTCGCCCAAGACAGTGTCGCGCGTCATCAACGGCGAAGCGCATGTGCGCGCCGGCGTGCGCGAAGCCGTGCGGCGCGTGGTTGCGGAACTCGACTATCGCCCGAATGCCTTTGCCCGCAGCCTGTCGAGCTCGCGCTCGTACCTGCTCGGGCTGTTCATCGACGATCCCGCCTCGGGCTACGCCGCCGACGTCCAGCTCGGAGCGCTGATGCGGTGCCGCGAACGCAGCTATCATCTCGTCGTCGAGCCGCTCGATGTCACCGCCGACGGCTGGCGCGGCCAGGTCGCCAGCGCCATCTCCGCGCTACGGCTCGACGGCGCGATCCTGACACCGCCGCTTTGCGACAACACTGCGCTACTCGACGTTCTCGACGAGGCCAGCCTGCCGTATGTGCTGATCTCGCCCCGTGAAGATACCGGCCGTTCCGGCGTCGTGCGCATGGACGATCACGCGGCTGCGTTCGAGATGACCAACCATCTGCTCGAGCTTGATCACCGGGAGATCGGCTTCATCAAGGGTGATGCGAAACACAGCGTTTCGGCGCTGCGGTTCGAAGGTTTTTCGGCCGCGCTAACCGCCGCCGGCGTTGCTATTCC
>CAXTTR010000349.1:0-3468 GCA_964247215.1 uncultured Sphingomonadaceae bacterium | reverse complement strand
ATGCAGGGACGCCGTTCACGGGCGTGCTCTACGCCGGGCTGATGCTGACGCCGTCGGGGCCGCGGCTGATCGAGTATAATGTCCGCTTCGGTGACCCCGAGTGTCAGGTGCTGATGCCGCGGCTCGAGTCCGATCTGGTCGAACTGCTGGCAGCGGCGTGCGACGGCAGGCTAAGCGAGGTGCAGCCGGTGTGGCGCGACAAGGCTGCGGTCGTCGTGGTGATGGCGGCGAACGGCTATCCGGGAATGCCCGAGCGCGGTAGCGTCATCGCCGGGGTCGAGGCGGCCGAAGCTGGCGGCGCGGTGGTGTTCCATGCCGGGACGGCGCGCGATGCTGCGGGTGCGCTGATCGCCGACGGCGGGCGGGTGCTGGGCGTGACCGCGCTCGGCGGCACAGTAGCAGCGGCACGCGAGGCGGCTTATGCGGCCGTGCGTGAGATCGATTGGCCGGGCGGCTTCTACCGGACCGATATTGCGGTGACGGCGGCGGACGCACATGCTGCCACCACGCCCGGCGAGCAAGCCGGGGCCGACCGCATTGACGCTGGGGAGACCGCATGAGTACACGGCAGGAGCAGTTCGCGGGCACCGGCGAGGTCCGCGCCGGGCTCGGCTTCGACGAGGCGCGGCTGGCCGAGTGGATGGCGGCGCAGGTCGCGGATTTCCGAGGGCCGTTGGCGGTGACGCAGTTCAAGGGCGGCCAGTCGAACCCGACCTACAAGCTGACCACACCCGCCCGGAACTACGTGCTGCGCCGCAAGCCGCCGGGCGTGCTGCTCAAGTCGGCGCACGCCGTCGACCGCGAGTACAAGGTCATCACCGCGCTCCACGCCGCGGGCTTTCCGGCGCCGCGCACGTTCGGGCTATGCGCCGACGACAGCGTCATCGGGACGATGTTCTACGTCATGGACTGCGTCGACGGCCGCGTGATCTGGGACGCCACCTTCCCCGACGCCGCGCGCCGCGAGCGCGCCGCCTACTTCGACGCGATGAACGCCACCATCGCGCAGCTGCACAGCTTCGATCCCGCCGTGATAGGGCTCGGCGACTTCGGCAAGCCGGGTAACTATTTCGCCCGCCAGATCGCGCGCTGGTCGCAGCAGTATCTGGACGACGCCGATGCCGGGCGGTTCGACGACATGGACCGGCTGGTCGAATGGCTGCCGGCGAACATCCCGCCGGGCGAGGAAACGAGCGTCGTCCACGGCGACTACCGCTGCGACAACATGATTTTCCACCCGACCGAGCCGCGCGTGCTGGCGGTGCTCGACTGGGAGCTGTCGACGCTGGGGCACCCGCTGGCGGACTTCAGCTATCACCTGATGATGTACCGGATGCCGACGAACACGTCGGCGGGCTTACTAGGGCTCGATCTCGACGCGCTCGGCATCCCGAGCGAGGCAGAGTACACCGCTGCCTACTGCAGGCGCACCGGACGCGACGGCATTGCGCACCTCGACTTCTACGTCGCCTATAACATGTTCCGGCTGGCGGCGATCATCCACGGCATCCGCGGTCGCGTCGTCCGCGGCACCGCGGCGAGCGCGCACGCCAAGGCGATGGGCGACACCGTCGCGCCGCTCGCCGCGCTGGCGTGGGCGCAGGCGAGCCGGGCCTAGCCTCACCCAGCTCCGTTCGAAGCCTTTCCACGAGCTTAGCGTTATTACGATAGCTCAGCCATACCCGGGGATCCAATGACGGTCGTTTTCGAAGGTAAGATTTCGCTGATCTCGGAGGTGCTGAAGGGCAAGGACAGCCTGGCCTGGGCGGGGATCACGATGGCCAATCTGCGCACCATCGCTGCATCGAAGACCGGCCGCTGCGTCCTCAATGAGCTGGCGCAGAGTCCACGGCAGATAAAGATAAAGCCGTATTATGATCAGACCGAAGAGGGGTGGAACAATGCGTATTCCGGTGAGGTGAGCACGACAGATGCCTATCTGAACGGCCATCCAGTGCGGGACGGCGAGAAAGGCAATGTTACCGGCGAGGGCAGCGGCACTGGCCTAGGGAGCGATGTCGTCGTGCGTTATACGCCATGGCGCGTCGACTCGAGCCTGCAAGCGGCGACCTTGCTGCACGAGTTTGTGCATACCACTGAGCAGCTCGCTGGACAGATATTCTGCAACAAGCTCGCATGGAAATTCGATACGACAGCGGAATTCGATGCAATCCTCGTTGAGAATATATACCGTTCTGAAGTCGGGCTGCCATCGCGCCGGGATCACTGGGATGTTACGACCCCGAGAAGTTCGGACATGATGATTCCACAGCTGAGCGGCTTGAAAAAGCTGATCGCGTCGTTCAGGACGCGAATGCCGCGGCTGACGTCGGCGCTTGCCGGGATTGACACCGCCTTCAACCCGCTCCGGCCTGGAGCGAAAGGCTATGTCGGAGTGTAATCGCTTAGTCCGCCCCGCAACACTGGATCGTTTCAGCTACTCAACGTTTTAAGCCCGGCAAGTAACATAGCTGGTACACTGACCGCGTTATCCATGCTAGACACGATACGTTGAACAGGGAGCAAACGCTTGGGCGCGCACTATATCTCGACTGGTATCCATGCGAGGCAGCGGCACCGCACCAGCGTTATTGTCGCCGTTGCAGCGGCAGCTATCGTTGCCGGCTGCGCGACGAAAACACCGGTGCCGCCGCCAGTCGTCACGCCGCCGCCGGTCGCCGCGCCTGTACCGGTCGTAACTCCCGTCGCGCCGCCACCTGTGGTGCATCTCAGCCGGCGTCAGGAGATCACGAAGGTCCTGACAGCGCTTAATCAAGGGAATTCGGGCGAGGCACGTCTCGAGGTCGTCCAGATGCTCGCCGAGAGACCCGATGACGTGTTTGCCAAGGACATGCTCAGGCAGATCGACACCGATCCGAGAGTTTTGCTCGGCGAGCGCAGCTATGCCTACCAGATCCGCAACCACGAAACGCTGTCGTCGATCGCGGCGCGGCTGCTCGGTAACCCGAACCGGTTCTGGGCGCTGGCACGCTACAATAATATCGCGGTGCCCTCGACGGCTGGTGCAGGACAGACGATCCAGATTCCAGGTACCGCACCTGCTCCAGTCCCTGTCCGTGCACCGAAGGCCGAAGCCCCCAGGTCGACAGCACAAGCTCCCGTCGCCGATCGCCCCGTCACGCCGCGCGTTGATGCGGCGGGGGCCGCCCGGCTGCGGCGCGCCGGTCTCGACCAGATGGCGCGGGGCTCGATCGACAAGGCCGTGCCGCTGCTCGAGCGCGCGCTGGCGCTCGACCCGGCAAACGCGACGATCCAGGCGGACCTCGCACAGGCGCGCAAGGTGCAGAAAGCGGTACGGCAGAATTGAGGGCGCGACGCCGTATATCCGGCCCGCTTACCCTGATAGCGATCGCTCACTCTGAGCCTTCGTCGAAGGGTTCTGTAATCGCACTTTAAATTTTCTCAGCGCCGCGCCGGGCCGATCAGCGTGTCCTGATTATCATCGTC
>CAXTTR010000348.1:0-3472 GCA_964247215.1 uncultured Sphingomonadaceae bacterium | reverse complement strand
GCTGCAGGAACGCGTCGGCGGTGATCGGCTCGGGGTAGCGGTCGGGTCGGTCCGGGGTGATGCAGCCGGGCAGCGTGCGGATCAGATAGTCGGGGCGAAAGTGGAGGAAGAACGGCGTCGAGTAGCGCGCCACCCCAGCGCGATCGGGTGACGGGTTGGCAACCCGGTGCGTGGTCGACGGCAGCACGCCGCCCGTCAGCCGCGCCAGCATATCGCCGATGTTACACACCAATGTTCCCGGCGGGGCCTCGATGCGCCGCCAGACGCCGTCGCGGCCCTGCAGCTCGAGCCCGGCCTCGTCGGCCCCGAGCAGCAGCGTGATGACGTTGATGTCCTCGTGCGCGCCGGCCCGCACGCCGGTCGCGCCTTCAGGCACCGGCGGATAGTGCAGCAGCCGTAACACGCTGTTGCCGTCGCGGACTGCATCGGTGAAGAAGTCCGCCTCCAACCCCAGGTACACCGCTATCGCGGTCAGGACACGCGCGCCCGCCGCATCAAGCGCCTTGTAGAGCGCCGCGATCGCCGGGCGGAAGTCGGGCACTTCGCCTGGCCATATATTGTCGGGCATGACAGCACAGTACGGATGCCCCGGCTGCAGGTCGCGCCCGACGTGCCAGAACTCCTTGAGATCGTACGTGCTCGCGCCCTTGGCGGTCTCGATCCCGAACGGCGTCAGGCCGCGCGCGCCGCCCTGCCCGGCGATATAGTAGCGGGCCTTGACCGCTTCGGGTAGCGCGAACAGCCTGCGCGCTGCAGCGAGTGCGCGCTCGACCAGCGCGGCGTCGATGCCGTGATCAGCGACGACCGCGAAACCGGTCCGCTCGAACGCGGCGCCGAAGGCTTGCGCCGCCGCGGCCTGGTCCTGCTCGACCAGTACTAGCGAAATCGGCGCGATACCCGCGTCGGCTGTCAAAAGGGTGCTAGAGCCGAGCGCCGGGGATACTTTCGACACACCTGAAATCGGCTTTCTCCAGCCCCATCAAGCCCTGACGCGACATGGTAGCGGAGGAGAGATTTGAACTCCCGACCCCAGGATTATGATTCCCGTGCTCTAACCAACTGAGCTACTCCGCCGTACCGCCTGCGCGGAGGCGCGGTATAAGCGGGTGAAGCCCCGGTGGTCAACCAGCGCGGCGAGACCCGCCGTCCTCGCTTTAGGGGGCGCGAGCGGATACAAGCAGCGGCGGTGCCGTGCCGCTTGACGGTACCACCGCCAGCGTCGAACAAGCCGCAACAAGCGGAGTAGTAAATTCATGAAATTATACGATTCGATCGGCCCGAACCCGCACGTCGTGCGAATGGTCGCCGCCGAGAAGAGCCTCGACCTGCCGATCGTCAAAGTCGATCTGATGGCAGGCGAGAACCGGCGCGGCGAGTATCTCATTCATAAGAACGTCTCGGGGACAACGCCGGCGTTTGAACTCGATGACGGCACCGTCATCGCCGAAATTACCGTTATCGCCGAATATCTCGAGGAGCTGCATCCAGCGCCCCCGCTGATTGGCACGACGCCCGAAGAGCGTGCCGAGACCCGGATGTGGACCCGGCGCATCGACCTCGGCTTCGTTGAGCCGATGATCAATGGCTTTCGCGCCACGGCAGGCCGCAAGATGTTCGAATCACGCGTGCCCCTGGTCGGGCACGAGGGCGGCGAGGAGTTGAAAGGCATCGCGCGCGCCAAGCTGCTGTGGTTCGATGGCCAGCTGACCGGACGCGACTATGTCTGCGGCGGCCGCTTCACGCTCGCCGATATTCTGCTGTATTGCTTCCTGGCCTTTGGTGAGACGATCGGCCAGCCGGTACCGGGCGACGCCAAGTGGCTGCCGGGCTGGTTCGCTCGCGTCAAGGCGCGACCCAGCGCGGCGGCGTAGCGTCGGTCGCAGTCTCGGGCATCTTCGCCGGCCGCGACGACCAGATACCGGCAGCGATGATGACGATGCCGCCGAGCCAGACCTCGGCGCGGACGCTCTCGGCGAAGAACAGCCAGCCGAACAGCGCGGCCCATGGCAGCGCGGTGAACTCGACAGGGGCGAGCACCTGCGCCTCGGCGCGGCCGTAGGCGCGGCTGAGCAGCTGGATGCCGATGTTGCCGAACACACCGGTGCCTACGAAATAGGGCCACGCGCCGTGGTCGGCGAGCGCTCCCGCCCAGGCACCATATGGCAGCCAGACCAGCGCCGGGGCGAGCAGCAGCATCGGGATTACCGCGCCCGACAGCGTCAGCAAGGTCGAGCCGTCACCGCCGCGGGCGCGCATCAGCACCGCCGTCAGCGCATAGGTGACCGAGCAGGATAGGATCGCGACCAGCCCCAGTTCGCGCCCGGCGAAGCTGCCGAACAGTCCGTGACCGCCGCCGGTCACTGCGATCAGGACGCCGGCGAAGCCGACCAGCCCGGCAATAATGTTCTGCCGCCGTAGCCGCTCGCCGATCATCACACGCGCCATCAGCGGGATCTGCAGCGGTGCGGTGAACGACAGCGTCACCGCTTCGGCGAGCGTCAGCACGGTCAGCGAATAGTAGAACAGCAACGCGGTTACCCCGATTGCCGCGCCACGCGCGAGATGCCCGCGGAGCATTGTCCGCGTGAACCGCGGCCGCCCGCTCAGCGCCCAGACGCCGCCCGCGACGACACTGCCGACGGCATAGCGCATGAACACGACCAGCAGCACCGCATGGCGCAACTGCAGATGTTTGACCACGGCGTCGAGCGCGCACAGCCCCGCGACGCCGCCCGCAGCGAGCAGCATCGCGATGGCGGGCGAGCGTGGCGTCATCTCCGCTTCAGAGGACGATGAGGCGGTCGGGCAACTCGTCCGGGTTGTCGCCCGGGGCCGCCGGAAAATGCTCGGCCAGTACTTTGCCCGCCAGACCGATCGCATCGGTGAAGCCGCGTGCAGTTGCCCCCGCCTTGATGCCGGCAATCAGCGCGGCGACGGTCGCGCGCCAGTGGTCCGCGTCGACCTTGGCATAGATGCACTCGTCGGCGACGACCTCGGCGATGCGGTCGGGGGCGCTGACGTAGATTAGCACCCCGGTGCGGGCGCGGGTGTCGCCGATGCCGCGCGTCCGGAACTGCGCCAGCGCCTCGCCGCGGACGCGCGCGTGCTTGAAGTGCCGCGGCGTCAGCCAGCTCCCGAGCGGCGTCAGCACCAGCAGCGCCGCCAATATGCAGAACAGCGCGACCTGCAGCGCCGCATACGCCTCGATGCCGCGCCGCAGGTCGAGCGCCGGATCGCCGCCGCTCCACTCGCCGCCGGGCAGCAGCCGCAGCGGATCGACCCCAAGCACGACGCCGAGCAGCGGCAGCAGGAACGCCAGCACCGCCGCGATGCCAAGCCCGGTCGCGGCGTAGTAATGCCGGTGCTCGTTGACGATGCAGACGATCTCGCCCGAGGTGTTCGCTTCGGCGGCGCTGATCGCCTGCGCGACGTTGGTGCGGTCAGCGGTCGAAAACATCACCAGCTCCCCGAC
>CAXTTR010000347.1:0-3479 GCA_964247215.1 uncultured Sphingomonadaceae bacterium | reverse complement strand
TGAAACTCATCCTCGTAGCCAACACCGGCTGGTACCTTGCTAATTTTCGTCTCGGGCTTGTGCGGCGGCTGGTGGCGGCGGGGCATGAGGTTGTCGCGGTCGCGCCGATGGACCTCGACGACACGCGGCTGGCGGGGGCGGGCGCGCGCACCATCGACCTGCGCCTGTCACGCAACGGGCTGAACCCGCTGAGCGAGGCGGCGACGGTAACCCAGCTCCGTCGTATCTTTACCGCCGAAGCTGCCGACGTTGTTCTCAGCTACACTCCCAAGGGCACGATCTATTCGGCGCTGGCGCTCGCCGGCCGACGCGAGCGGCTGGTGGTCAATATCTCGGGACTGGGGCGGGCGTTTGCTCCGCGGTCGCGGCTGCGATGGCTAAGCACGATGCTGTATCGCCATGCGCTCGGCAGGGCGGCGCACGTATTCTTTGAAAACGACCATGACCGCGATCTCTTCATCACCACCGGTATCGTCCGTGCCGATCGCTCCGAGCGCATCCCGGGACTCGGGGTCGATCTCGTGCGCTTCTCTCCCGGTGTCGTGGCGGCAGCGCCGCGTGTGACTGCCGGGACGGTGTTCCTGTTCGTCGGCCGGCTGCTATGGGACAAGGGACTGGCGGAGCTTGCCGAAGCGGCGCGCCTCGTACGCGCTGTCGATCCGAGCGTCGTGTTCCAGATCCTGGGCTTCATCGAGCCGCCGTCGGCTGCCGCAGTGCCGCGAGCGACGCTCGACCGCTGGGTCGCGGAAGGCATCGTCGACTACCTCGGTACGACGCAGGATGTCCGCGGCGTCATGCTTGCGGCCGACTGTATTGTCTTGCCGTCTTATTATCCCGAAGGGGTACCGCGGTCGCTGCTCGAGGCGGCAGCACTTGGGCTGCCGATCGTCACGACAGACTCGACCGGCTGTCGCGATGCTGTCGACGACGGTACATCGGGTTACCTGACACGTCCGCGGGATGTCGTTGACCTCAACGACAAGCTTGTCGCGTTCTCCCGCTTGCCGATGGCGGCGCGGGAGACCATGGGCAGGGCAGGGCGAACCAAGATGGTCGCGGAGTTCGACGAAACGCACGTCCTTGAACGAAACCTTGCGGTCATCGAAGCGAAGGCGTCGCCCTGAACCCGGCCCGGACGAGGGTGGCGAGGACGCCCAGGATCAGGCCGGCGACGGCTGCGGCGATCAGGAACAGGACCGGCTTGGGTGTGGTCGGCTGGTCGGACACGCCGATATCGCTGACTGGCTCGGCAGCGAACGGCGCGCGAGCGCTAGCAAGCATCCTAAGCTTTTCCTGTTCGCCAAGAACGGCGGCGAGGGCCGTCCGGCTCTCCGCCAGTTGAACGATCTTGAACTGATCTTCCAGATAGGCAATATAGTCTTTGGAGCGGGCGAGTGACTTGCGCCGTAAAGTTTCGTCATCAATGCTCGTAAGTGCCGTAAGCAGCGCAGCCGCGAACTTCGGATCTTTGTTGGAATAGCTCATGGCAATGATCGGCTTGCGCGTGTCTTCGGCGATGGTGACGTTCTTCTCGAGATAGTCCTGGAGTCGCGCTGCATCGGGCACCCGGTAGGGGAAGACCGGTAATCCAAGCAGGGTCCGGCCGATCGTCGCGATAGCCTTGACGGCACCATGCGGCGCGGTCCAGCGGCGCGATTGCGGGTCCCATTCATTTTCGAATATCACATGCAGCAGGTCGGGGCGGGCCATCAGCCCCTCGGCTGTTGAACGCGATACCAGGCTCTGCGAGAAGTTCAGGAAATTCTGTTCCCCGGCTCCCTGCGGCAAGCGAACGCTGGCAATCGAGGCCAGGGCGCCGAGGCTGCCGAGCTGCGACCCCAAGCCACTGGATGACTGAGTGGTTGTCAGCTTGACGGTGGCGGTGAATTTGTAGATGGCAAGGTTTAAATAGATAACCATTGCCGCGATTGCCACGAGAGCGGTGACCATCACCGTTTTCCACCCGAGTACGGCAACACGGAAATAGTCGAACAGGTTCGAGGTCGGCCCGCGCGTAATATCCCCGCCAATGTCCAACTGTAGCTCCTAATCTAGAAAAGAGGCGCGAGGCCTGATTCCGTGGTCCATAGCAGTGCCTAGGCGGTCGCAAAGATCGAAGCAATGGAGGTCGAAAATGTGGTTGATACCAGCAATATACGGTCGACCCTCGACGGATAATACGCCTGTTGCTCCACTGCCATAGGTTATTGGGAAATTGTAGTATCACACCGGCGCGGCCTTTAAGTCAGGTTAGCTGTTTGCGTAACCTCGAAAGCATTGTAAGTGGTAAACTTGAGTTGGGTCACTCGTGTGTCCCTCGACACCACGGTCCACCGTCAATTGAGTGACTTTTTTCGAGTCCGCATCGACCATGACGCAGATGGCGGCAAGGCAGTCCGCGACGTGGTTGGTGGATTCCACACCCGCGAGAATACTCAGTTCGCCATTTATCTCAAAGCTCAAAGGCACCGGCATACCTTCCGATGACTTAGCGATCCCTCTCACCGTGTATCGGCGAGGAACGACAGGACCATTCCTACGATGCGCCATCAACCTTCTCCACTGTCCAGCACCACGCTACCACTGCGGCGTGCTGTCCTCCAAGGTTTCTACCATGGACTTTATTCCGGGCGTACTCATTCGGGCGATCCCGCAAGCAGTGGTCCCAACCCTGCGGTGCCCCTATTCGGCGTGGGATGCACCCTAAAGCTGCTATCGTCGTGAAATAGTGCGAAGGTCAGGTCGTCGGTACCGGTGAGCCGACTCCGTTCAGCTAAGGTGCTGCGAAACCATAGCTTGCTGAAGATCTGAGGAGCTTTCACATCCTACTTCGAAAACCGATCGCACCTCGGCTGGAGCAGTCGCCGTCCCGGACTGGGATCATCGCATCAGTGCAGTCACAGCGATCTGTTCAAATCGCATAGGTACGCCATCGGATGATCCACTATGACCTTGCGCTGCTTGGCGTGAAGCCGTTCGCAAACGAAAGAGTTCGACAACCTTCTCGATGGCCTTGCCGCACGGCCGCCCGTCATCGAGGCCATCGCTGTCGGAAGCGACCCGGCAGTAGCCAACTAGGAACTGCCGCCACAACGGCGCAACAGGTTAGTCCGCAGCGGAGCAAGTTCTACAAATGGGAGGGCGCTGCGGGAGCAGATTCTACAAAAATCGAAAATATCCCAATTTGCTTATGATCTGGAGAGCGGAGCAGGTTAGGGTGCGAAGGGACACACCAACGAGGAGGTGTCGTGATAGACGGGGCATTTCCGTTGTGACCGACGAACGCCTGGTCGCCCCGGCGGTAGACGAACACAGGCTGCGCATTACGCCCCTTCGGGATCGATGAACTGCACCGCTGCATCTCGCGAGCGCCATTGGCGAGCAGGCAGACTTGCCCGCCTTTATCCACTCACCCTGCCGCGATCTGGTTGAACGGCACGTCCTTGTCCGGCCGCATGTCGCCGGGCAGCCCGAGCACG
>CAXTTR010000346.1:0-3498 GCA_964247215.1 uncultured Sphingomonadaceae bacterium | reverse complement strand
TGGCCGAGCCCGATACGATCACCGTCACCGGCAGCACCACCCGTGCGGTCGAGGTTAAGACGTCGGAGATCGCCACCAACGTCACGACGCGCCAGATCGAGAACCTGCCGCAGAGCAGCCGCAACTTCCTCAACTTCGCCGCGCTCGCGCCGGGGATCAAGCTCACCACCAATCCCGGCAACAATCGCTCGACGATCTCGAGCGGCGGCGTCAGCCAGGACCCCAATGGCGAGAGTCTCGGCAGCCCGCAGATCAACGTCTTCATTGACGGTGTCAGCCTGAAGTCGAACATCCAGCAGGGCGGCATCGTCGGCCAGGACTCGAGCCCCGGCAACCCGTTCCCGCAGCTCGCGGTGCAGGAGTTCCGCGTCCTCACCGGCCAGTTCAAGGCCGAGTACGAGGACGCCGGAACGTCGATCGTCACGGCCGTTACCAAAAGCGGCGGCAACGAATTCCACGGCGGTGCCTTCATCGATTTCTCGAACGATGCGCTACGCTCGAATGACGCGATCAGCCTCAAGAACGGTACCCCGAAGGCACCATTTACGCAGAAACAGTATGGCGGGTCGTTCGGCGGACCGATCATCAAGGACACGCTGAACTTCTTCTTCAGCTACGAGGGCAACGATCAGGACAAGTCGAACAGCGTCGTCGTCGGCAACCGGACGCCCGCCAACGTCGCGCGCTTCGGCAAGTATGAGGGCACGTTCGGCGCGCCGTTCCGCGAGAAGCTCGGCTTCGCCAAGCTGCAGTGGCAGCCGACCGACCGCGACATCGTCGAGCTCTCGGGATCGCTGCGGAAGGAAACGCAGATCGCCAGCTTCGGGCAGCAGCGCTCGGTCGAGTCCGCCGACAACATCCGCAACGACATCTACACCGGTAATCTGAAATGGCAGCATACCGCCGGGCAGTTCTTCAACGAGGCCACGGTCGACTATCTCGACAGCACCTTCACGCCGTCGGCGCAGAACCCGACGCTGATCGGCCAGAACTTCTTCGGCACGATCATCATCGGCGGTTCGAGTTCGGAACAGCAGGTCAAGCAAAAAGGGCTGACGCTGCGCGACGATCTCACCGTCCGTAATGTCGATTTTTACGGTAACCACATCTTCAAGGGCGGTGCCAAGGTGTCGTTTCAGGATTACACCGTCATCGACCAGATCAACGGCAATCCGATCTTCAATTACAACGTCAATGCTGCCCTCAACGAGGATTTCAGCCAGCCATTCGAGGCGCAGATCGGTACCGGCAATCCGGCGGTCAGGGTCAAGAACACCCAGATCGGCCTGTTTGTCCAGGACGATTGGGAGACCGACAATCATCTGACGCTCAACCTTGGGTTGCGCTGGGATCTCGAGACCAACGCCAACAACAACAGCTTCGTTACCCCAGCGAACGCCGTCGCGGCGCTGCAGCAGCTGGAAGCCACCTTATCGGCACAGCCGGGCAACTACTTCCACGCGAGCGACTATATTTCGACTGGCAGCAATCGTAAGCCGTTTTACGGGGCGATCGCGCCGCGCGTCGGCTTCAGTTACGACGTTTTCGCCGATCAGCGCACCGTGGTACTCGGCGGCTTCGGGCGTTATTACGATCGCAACCTGTTCCGCAATGCCGCCGAGGAGCAGCTTTTCCGTAATCAGGTTGTCAGCACCTTCGAGTTCTCACAAGATGGCCTGCCGCGCAACGGGCAGCCGACGATCCTGTTCGATCCGAAGTATCTGAGCGCCGCCGGGCTGCTCGCCCTCCGCGCCTCGAGCCTCGGCACCAACGGCGAGCTGCGCGCGATCCTCAACAATGCCAAGCCGCCGCATACCGACCAGGCCTCGGTCGGCGTCCGGCAGAAGCTCGGCGTTTTTAACACCTCGCTGACGTACACGCACATCTGGGGCCGCGACCAGATCGGCTATTACTCTGCCAACCGCACTGTCGCCTACAATGCCGGCGGCTTTAACGACTACATTCCGCTGATCAACGGCTTCGGCAACGTCGTCGCGATGTCGCAAGCCCGCGCGACCAACTTCGACGGGCTCTACGTCAACATCGAGAAGCCGTACACCGCGGCATCGCCGTGGAACGTCACGGTCGCTTACACACTGAGTTTCTCGAGCGAGCGCGGCTATCCGTTCAACTTCGATCATCCCAACGTCGCCGCGCAGCCTTACCTGCCCAATGCCGGCGATGAGCGGCACCGCTTCGTGTTCTCCGGCCTGACCGATATCGGGCTCGGCATCCAGGCCTCGACGCTGATCACCATCGCCTCGGGAACACCGTTCTTCGTCATCGACGCCAGCAAGGGCTTCGGCGGCCGCGACATCGTGCTGTCGAACGTCGGCCCGACCGGCTATTTTGCGCAGGTCGACGCGCGGCTGGCCAAGACGATCAAGGTTCGCGGCGTCGGCGTCCGGCTGCAGGCCGAGGTCTTCAACCTGTTCAACAAGGCAAACTTCCAGGGTTATGACGGCTTCAAGCCGCCGCTGCCCGCGGTCAACACGACGTTCGGTCAGCCCAATTTCCTCGCCGGACCGCCACGGACATTCCAGGTCGGCGCGCACATTACCTTTTGATGCAAACGCTCACCCGCCGCGATGCGCTCGGTTCGCTCGCGGCAGGGGTGGCGTTCACCGGCGCGGCCTGCCGCGACAGCCCTCGCGGGCTCGCGTTGCCGCCGCTGTTCGGCGACATCGAAGAGCGCACCTTTCGCTATTTCTGGGAGACCACCGACCCAGTCACCGGCTTTGCCCCCGACCGTTGGCCCGCCGCCGCTCCGTTCGCCAGCATCGCCGCGACCGGCTTCGCGCTAACCGCCTACCCGATCGGCGTCGTCCGCGGCTGGCTCACCCGCGAAGCGGCGCGGGCGCGGACGCTGGCGACGCTGCAATTCCTGTGGAGCGCGCCGCAAGGCGAGGCCCGCCATGGCGTCGCCGGCCATAAGGGCTTTTTCTACCATTTCCTTGACCTGCACACCGGGGCGCGCATCGGCAACTGCGAGCTGTCGTCGGTCGACACGACGCTGCTACTCGGCGGCATATTGTTCGCGGCGCAGTGGTTCGATGGCGATCACCCCGACGAGCGCCGGTTGCGCGAGCTTGCGAACCTTCTGTATGCGCGGGTCGACTGGCGCTGGATGCAGCCGCGCGCCCCGCTGATCGCGATGGGCTGGCGTCCGGAGACAGGCTTTATCCCACATGACTGGGAGGGCTATTGCGAGGCGATGCTGGTCTACCTGCTGGCGCTCGCCGCACCCGAGTACAGCGTCACGCCCGCAGCCTGGAGCGCCTGGTGTGCTAGCTATGACCGGAACTGGCGCGGGCAGGGTAGCGCCCGCCATCTCGCGTTCGCACCGCAGTTCGGCCACCAGTACAGCCACATCTGGGTCGATTTTCGCGGCATCCGCGACGCGGCGATGCGCGCGGCAAACCTCGACTACTTCGAGAACAGCCGCCGGGCGACCGTCGCGCAGCGCGCCTACGCCGTTGCTAATCCGCTGCGCTGGGA
>CAXTTR010000345.1:0-3507 GCA_964247215.1 uncultured Sphingomonadaceae bacterium | reverse complement strand
GACCGGCCTGCGCCCGATCTTCTCGTCGGACCTCGTCACGAACGGCGTGACGCAGAGCAAGGCGGGACGGCTGTTTCTGCCGGTGCAGCCGCGCCGACCCGGCGAGCCGCGCTTGATCGAGGCGCGCGACGGCAAGCCTGTGCCGTATCCTGATGCCACATGGAATGCGGCGGGCCCGCCCGACGGGCACTTCATCGGTGTGAACGCCGTCCGCGTGGGCCCGGACGGTGCGCTCTGGGTCGTGGACAGCGGCAGCCCGAGCATCGGCAAGCCGTCCGTGCCCGGCGCGGCGCGTCTGATCCGCATCGACCTCGCGACCGACAAGTTCGACCGCATCTACGACCTGGCGGAAGCGGTCAAGCCGCGCAGCTTCGTCGATGACGTGCGGTTCAACGGCGACCGCGCCTACCTCACCGACTCGCGCCAGCCCGGGCTGATCGTGCTGGACCTCGCGACGGGACACGCCCGGCGGGTGCTTGACGGCGATCCGAGCACGACCGCGCGCGGGCCGATACGCGCCGAAGGTCGCGTGCTGCGCGACGCGCAGGGGCAGCCCGTGTTCGTCCACGCCGATCAGCTCGAAGTGTCGCCGGACGGTCGGTGGCTCTACTTCCAGCCCTGCGACGGCGGCCTGTCTCGCATCGAAACTCGCTTTCTCGATGATCCCGCGCAGGCAGCTGAGCTGGCGCGCCACGTCCAGCGCGTTGCCGCGACCCCCACCACCGGCGGCACCGCGATCGACGCGAGCGGGACCATGTATTTCAGCGACACCGACCGCTCGCGCATCCTGACGGTCAGCCCCGATGGCAAGATCGCGACGCTGATCGCCGACCGGTGCCTCGCCTGGCCCGACGCGATGTGGATCAGCGACCGGGGCGAGCTGCTGATGGCGGCTTCGCAGCTCGACCGCACCGCCGGCCTGAACGGCGGCCGTGACGCGGTGCGACCGCCGGTGGTGGTGTATTCGCTTCCACTCGGCCTCACACCGGTGCGGCGGTGACATTGATGGAAGCCGACAGTTTCGATGCGGCAGAGGCCTATCTTCGCGAAAGCCCATATTACCGCGCGCACCTGTATGACCGGGTCGAGGTGGGCCGGTACGCGCCCGAAGTCGGAGCACTCGCTCTGAGGCCCTGACCGGGCCGGCGGGTCGCGCGTGACGTCATGGCCATCACGCTAGTCTTGAGCATCGATATTGGGAGTGTGCGGCATGAGCCGAGACGATCCGACGGCACGCTACACCCGCACCGCGCAGGCTATGCATTGGGCGACAGTGGCCCTTGTCCTGGCGGTGCTCCCGCTCGCCTGGGTCGCCGAGGCGCTCCCGAAGGGCGACGAGAAGTCGGCGGTGTTCGTGATCCACCGCTCGGTGGGACTGACGATCTGGGCGGCGATCGTGTTCCGGCTGCTCTGGCGCGCCCGGCACCATGCGCCGCCCGAGCAGGACGGCGCGGGGCCGGTCTTGGCGTTCCTGGGCCAGGCGAGCCACTGGCTGCTGTACTTCATCTTCTTCGCCATGCCCGTGTCGGGCTATCTGATGAGCGGCAACGGCAAGCCGGTCAGCTATTTCGGCGTCCTCTCGATCCCGGGCTTTCCCAAGGACGAGGCGCTGAACCGGGTCGCGACGACGCTCCACCTCGCCGGGCAATGGGCGGTGTACGCGCTGGTGCTGCTGCACATCGCCGCGACCGTGTGGCATGTGGCCGTGCGCCGCGACGCATTGCTGGCCCGGATGCTGCCGCCGCAGCACCCGCGCCCGGGTGCGGCAGTCCCGCCGATCTGCGTCCCCGAGCCGGAAGGTGCCCGCGGCGGTTTTGAGCGGAGCGCCTTATGACCGAGGGTTCGATCCTCGCGCCACACCCGCGCGCTGGAGCCCGGCTCGCACGGCATCACCGCCAACGCGGTCGTGCCGGACCTGATCGACACCGCGCTGACCCGGCATGAGGACCGCTACGCGCAGGCGATCGAGGCCGGCGGCAAGCAGCGCGAACGTGACGGCATGAGCGGCGCGGGCAGGCAATGGCTTGCGGGCCGGGCACGGGCGGCTGTCGCGGCCGCGCTTGCGCTCGCCGCCTCGTTGTCGGTCGCGCACGCGCAGTCGAGCGGGGAGGGGCAGGCGGAGAGCCAACAATATCAGGGCGAGAATGGCGGCAAGGACAAGCCGGTCGCCGTCACCTTCAATTATGCCAGCGATCTCAACGCCGACGTGTCGGGCGGGCAGTCGCGTGGGGTGGTGTACCTCGGCCGCGCCAGTGTCTTGCTCGACGCCGACCTCGACCATCTCGTCGGCATCCCCGACACCGCCGCGCACCTGAGCTTCTACGACATCCACGGTGTCGGCTTGTCGGGGCGACATGTCGGCAACCTGCTGCTGGTCAGCGGGCTGGAGGCGGAACCCGCGCTCCGATTGAACCAGCTCTGGTTCCAGGTCGCGCCTGCCTCCGCGGTCACCGTGCGCGTCGGCAAGTTCACCGCCGCGCAGGAGTTCATGCAGAGCAAGACCGCCAACCTGTTCGTCAATTCGACCTTCGGCTGGCCCGACAGTTTCGCGACCGACCTGCCCAGCGGCGGCCCGTCCTATCCGCTCGCCGCGCCCGGCGTGCGGCTGGCGGTGCAGCCCGACGACCGCACCACGGTCCGCGCGGCGGTGTTCGCGGGCGATCCGGCAGGACCGGGCGGCGGCGACCCGCAGCAGCGCGAGAAGCACGGCTTCAACACCTTCAGCCTTTCGGGCCGGCCGTTCATGGTCGGCGAGGTCAGCCGTACGTCAGGGGGCAAGACGCCCGCGCTGACCGTGACGCTGGGCGGATGGGCGCATCTCGACCGCTTCGCCGCGCTTCGCGACCCGGCGGTGACGCCCGGCCCCGTCGCCCCGCCGCTCGGGCGCGAGCCTGACTACGCCGTTTACGGCGTCGCCGACGGCAGGCTGTGGCGGTCCTCTACCGACAGCAGGCGTGTCGTGCGGGGCTTTCTGCGCCTGTCCTACAGCCCGCCGGACCGCAACGTCATCGACCTGTACGCCGATGCGGGAGTGACGCTGTCGGCCCCGTTCGCCGGGCGCGACGGAGACAAGCTGGGGCTCGGCGTCGCGGTTGCGCGCATCTCGCCGCAGCTGCGCTCGGCGGCGCGCGCCCTGCTGCAATCGGGCACGCCCGCGACCGTCCCGCCCGCGTTCGAAGGCGTCGCCGAGCTCAGCTACCAGGCCACGGTCGTCGGCCCGCTCAAGCTCCAGCCCAACGTCCAGTACGTCATCCACCCTGCGAGCGGCGCGCTTGCGATCCAGACGCCGGGCGGACGCGTACCGAATGCCCTCGTGCTGGGCCTGCGATCCTCCGTGTCGTTCTGAACCTGAAACCGCCGCGCGAACCGAGCGCGGGAGGCAGGCCGGGCCAGCGCAGGCCGCTCGGCGCCGCGCGCGCGTCAGAACCGCTCATGCCCGTGCTCCCGTTTCGCGTCCGATGCGCCCAGCCGCATCCAGACGCTCTTGGGAATGGCGAGGCCCAGCGC
>CAXTTR010000344.1:0-3517 GCA_964247215.1 uncultured Sphingomonadaceae bacterium | reverse complement strand
GGCGACCCGGTGGCGCTGGTCCGCAAGCTGCAGGCGCTGACCGCATGACGGCGCGGCTGATCGACGGCAAGGCGTATGCGGCGGCGTTGCGGGCCAGGATCGCGGCGGCGGTCCCGGCGTTCGCGGCCGCGACCGGGCGGGCACCGGGTCTGGCGGTGGTGCTCGTCGGCGACAACCCGGCGAGCCATGTCTATGTTCGCAACAAGGCCGCGCAGACGGTCGAGGCGGGCATGCTGTCATTCGAGCACCGTCTGGCCGCCGACGTCGCCGAGGCGACGCTGCTGGCGCTCGTCGCGGCACTCAACGCCGATCCGGCGATCGACGGCATCCTCGTCCAGCTGCCGCTGCCGCCGCACATCGACAGCGCGCGCGTGCTCGAGGCGGTCGATCCGGCGAAGGATGTCGACGGTTTTCACCCGGTCAACGCCGGGCGGCTCGCGGTCGGCCTGCCCGCGCTGGTCCCGTGTACCCCGAGCGGCTGCCTGCTGCTATTGCAGGACGCGCTGGGCGACCTGACCGGTGCCGAGGCGCTGGTCATCGGGCGCTCGAATATCGTCGGCAAGCCGATGGCGGCGCTGCTGACGGCGGCGAGCGCGACGGTGACGCTGGCGCACTCGCGGACGCGCGATCTCGCCGGACACTGCGCCCGCGCCGACATCGTCGTGGCGGCGGTTGGCGTGCCCGAAATGGTCCGTGGCGGCTGGCTCAAGCCCGGCGCGACGGTGATCGACGTCGGCATGAACCGCATCGTGATGGCAGACGGCAAGACGCGGTTGACTGGCGACGTTGCATTTGCCGAGGCGGTCGAGGTCGCGGGCGCGATTACCCCGGTGCCAGGCGGCGTCGGCCCGATGACGATTGCGTGCCTGCTGCGGAACACGCTGCTGGCGGCATGCGCGCGGGCCGGGCTCGCGGTACCGGTGTGCTGATCCTCCCCCGCCTTCGGGGAGGGGGACCATGCTCTTGCATGGTGGAGGGGCGGTGCCACCGGCTCGCACGCCCCTCCGTCGCGCAGGCGCGCGCCACCTCCCCGAAGCCGGGGAGGAGTTCATAGTGCTTGAGCTCTTCGTCTCCTCCTTCGTGACGCTCTTTGTCGTCCTCGATCCGCCTGGCTGCGTGCCGATCTTTTCCGGCCTGACCAGCGGCGCAACGCCTGCACACCGGCGCAGCATGGCGCTGCGCTCGACCATGATCGCGGGCATCGTGCTGTTGCTGTTCGGCATTTTCGGCGAGGCCTTCCTGCGCTCGCTCGGGATCAGCCTTGCGGCGTTCAAGATCGCCGGCGGCATCATGGTCTTCCTGATCGCCATCGACATGGTCTTCGAGAAACGCACCGAGCGCCGCGAGGAACGCGCGCAGGGTGTCGTGCGCGAGGCAGCGGCGCAGCAGCGCGCGGTCTGCAACGAGGACATCTCGGTGTTTCCGATGGCGATACCGATGATCGCCGGGCCGGGGTCGATCGCCAGCATCATGTTGCTGACGGCGCGTAGCCGCACGCTTGAACAAAGCGCCGTCGTGCTCGCCGCATTGGCCGCGGTGCTTGGGTTGATGGCCATGGGGCTGCTCGCCGCCGGGCCGCTGATGCGGCTGATGGGGACCAAGATCGAAGGGATGATCACTCGCCTGCTCGGCGTTATTCTTGCAGCCTTGGCGGCACAGTTTGTGATAGACGGCCTGCGCGAGGCGTTCAAATTGGCTTAAGCAGGCTCTGCTAAGCGCTGCGCGGGGGGTCGAGCGGCGGCTGGGGTACGAGTTTAATTTCATACAGGGGCGGTAATGGATAGCTTGGTGGCGACTGCAACACGGCCCGAAACGCGCGCGATCGAGCTGTCGATCGTCATGCCGTGCCTCGATGAGGCCGAGACGCTGGCGACCTGCGTCGAGAAAGCCAACCAGTTTTTTCGCGACAGTGGTGTCTCGGGCGAAGTCATCATCGCCGACAACGGCTCGACCGATGGCAGCCAGGCGATTGCCGCAGCACTCGGCGCGCGCGTCATCAACGTGCCGCGCCGCGGCTATGGCGCGGCGCTCGCCGCCGGTATCGAGGCCGCGCACGGGCCCTATGTGGCGATGGGCGACTCCGACGACAGCTACGACTTCCTCGGGCTGATGCCGTTCCTGCTCAAGCTGCGCGCCGGGGCCGACCTGGTGATGGGCAACCGCTTTCAGGGCGGTATCGCCAAGGGCGCGATGCCGCCGCTGCACCGCTATCTCGGCAATCCGGTACTGTCGGGCATCGGGCGGCTGTTTTACAACATCAAGATCGGCGACTTCCATTGCGGCCTGCGCGCCTTCCGCAAGGATGCCGTGCTCGGGCTGCGGCTGAAGACCAGCGGCATGGAGTTCGCCTCCGAGATGGTCGTCAAGGCGCAGCTCACCGGGCTGCGCATCGAGGAAGTGCCGACAACGCTGTCGCCCGACGGGCGCACCCGCGCGCCGCATTTGCGCAGCTGGCGCGACGGCTGGCGGCATTTGAAGTTTCTGCTGACCTATGCGCCGAAGTGGCTGTTCTTCTATCCGGGCGCGGTGCTGGCGCTCGCCGGGCTGGTGCTGCTGGCGGCGCTGCTGCCGGGTAATCTGCCGGTCGGCAGCGTCCGGCTCGGGGTGCACACCCTGCTGTTCGCGGCGGCGGGCATCATCATCGGCGCGCAGCTGATGAGCTTTGCGGTGCTGGCGCGGCTGTTCGGCGTGCGCGAGCGGCTGTGGCCATCGAGCCCCCGCACCGAGCTGGCGCGGCGGTGGTTCACCATCGACCGCGGCTGCGTTGCGGGCGCACTGATGCTGGTGGCCGGCATCGCCATCGCGGTGACCGCGGTGATGGGCTGGGCCGGCACCGGCTACGGCAACATGGATACCGAGCGCATGATGCGGCTGGCGATCCCGTCGGCGCTGCTCTGTGCGCTTGGCGTTCAGGCGCTGGTGACCGGCTTTTTCGCGACGCTGCTGACCGCCGAATAGCCCTATCCAGGTGGCGCGCAAATTGCCCGATTGGGTCGGTGCGGTCGCGCGCTTCGGCATCGTCGGAGGGCTCGCGGCAGGGCTCGACTACACCACCCTGCGGCTGCTGATCTGGCAGGGCATGTCGCCGTACTACGCCCGCATCGTCAGCGTCGCGGTGACGGTGGTGTTCACCTGGGCGCTCAACCGGACGCTGACGTTCAAGGTTGCGACGCCGCCGAGCTGGCGCGAATTCGGCCATTATGTCGCCGTCGCGATCGGCGGGATCATCCTCAATCTCGGTATTTACTCGGGGCTGCTGTGGGTCGGCCTGCCGCTGACGATCGCCTTCGTCATCGCGACCGGGCTGACCGCGGTGTACAGCTTCTTGCGCTACCGCCTGGTGTTCGGAGCGCAATGAGGGCGAAGCCGGGGAGTAATCCTCCCCGGCTTCGGGGAGGTGGCGCGCCCTTTGGCGCGACGGAGGGGCGGAGCGACTGGGCGCACGCTGCTGCTGAATTTCCGCCCCTCCACCACGCCTGAAGCGGCGCGGTCCCCCTCCCCGAAGACGGGGAGGATC
>CAXTTR010000343.1:0-3521 GCA_964247215.1 uncultured Sphingomonadaceae bacterium | reverse complement strand
CCCCGCTTTCAGGATTGTAGACGCTCTCGATCCCGTTCTCGCGGCTGCGCTGCCACCCCTTCCTTCCAAGGATGTTGCGCGTAGTTCCGGTACCCTCGATCCAAGAGAGTAGACCTGCTGCGGTAGCTGGGTGGTCGAGCGTCGCCGAACGTCGAGCACCGACAGCAGATCGAGCAATAGCAATGAGATCGGCAACGCTCACGCCGATTTCCTCAAGCCTCGTCTGCACTGCCACTGCTTCGACCAAAACCGGCATCATGCACCCATGTTGATTTTCTCGAAGTCGTTTGTGAGCGCGCGATACGGCAGGGTCAAGGGGGTATTTCGTGAACAACCCGTGACCCGCTTCGGCTTAGCGTGAAGCCATTCTTGTTTCAATAGCACTTAGTGCTACACATAGCCCATGATTGCCGACGACAACGCCATGCGGGTCTTCAAAACCCGTTGGTTTGCCAAGGTGGCGAAGAAGGCTCGCATCGACGACGACGAACTTTGCGAAGCCATCGCGGAGGTGATGAAAGGGCAAGCTGACGATCTCGGCGGCGGCGTGTTTAAGAAGCGCCTCAACAAGAATATGCACCGCAGCATCGTTCTCGCGCGGGGTCGGACATACTGGGTCTATGCCTACCTGTTCGCTAAGAAGGATCGGGACAATATCGACGACGACGAGCTGAGAGCGTTTCGGGATTTGGCGGACCTCTATGCCGCCAAGACCGATGCCGAAATCACCATAGAGCTAGCAGCCAAAGAGCTGATGGAGATTTGCCATGACGACCAAATTCAAGAGTGACGCCTTCGAGGCGATCCATAGCAGTGCTGCCGGCATGTTCCGTGCGGGAACGATCGACAAGGAGACGATGCGCCGTTTCGACAAGTCCTGCCTGACGGTCCCGCCGGCGATTGAGCCCGCGCAAATTAAGCAGCTCCGGGAAAGCAGCAAGGTCAGTCAGCCCGTCTTCGCCCGCTACCTTAACACAAGCGAAAGCACCGTGGAAAAGTGGGAAACCGGGGCCAAGAAGCCGAGCGGCATGGCGCTCAAGCTGCTCGCCATTGTCCAAAAGCACGGCCTGGAGGTCCTGGCCTAATTCGGTAGCGGTCTGCCGCTCGCGGTGACGGCATTGCGCCGCCATGCGAATGCGATCGGCGGCAACCCGCGCTTGACCCGCGCAATGACCAGCTCGGCCGCGACGGTCCTGTTGGTCCGGTAGCGCTGGTAGCCTTGGACGCGGGGCGGCAGCGCCGGGCAGCTCGTGCCGGAATGGCGGCGCTGCCACTCGGTGGCGATGAGCTTGCGCAGCGCCGTGACCTGGCCGCGCACTCCCCGGAACCCCGGCATCCGGTGCAGATCGCGGATGAGCTGCCGCAAGTCGGCATCGTTGCCGGCCGCAATCGCTGCTTGGAGGGCGCTGGCGAGCCCGGTGAAGTGGTCCGGGCTGATCCGCCACGTCCAGCGGTTGACGCCGCCCCTGGCGGGCATCTGCACCGCCTCGAAGCGATCCTGATAGCTGAGCCGCTGTCCAGCTTTGCTGGCATCGCGCCATTTTTCCTTGGCGCCCTCGGGATCGGCTCCGGCGGTAGCCATCAGCAGCCAGTCGAACTTGGTCGAGCCGCGGCGGGGCTGGACGAAGAACATATACGTCGCCAGCCCCCGCCGCCGGCGATTCTGGCGCTGTGCATAGTTCGCATCGATCGCAAACAACGCCTCGAACTTCGCCGCCAAGGCCAGCAGCCGGTCGGCCTCGACGCTGCCGCCGGCGTGCCGGACATAGCCCTTGGCAAGCGCCTGCAGCGGCTGCTGCATGGCGATATGGAGGAACACCGGAACCGCGACCATCGGAAGGCTATAGGCCGATTTTGCTGAATCATAAAAAGAAGCAAGTTGACTGGAGCGCGAACGCGTACGAAATATATATAGAGGTTCCTAAGGGCCCCAAGGGCCCTAAGGGCGCTGGGACCGGTCTGCGAGGTGATCGATGCCTTCCGATCCGCAATATGCCGTTATCCACGTCAAAGTCGCGATGGCCCGGTATCGCGGCCGCTACGGCCACGAACCGCGCCAGGTGCTGGTCGGGCTGATGCACATGGCCGCGCTCGAACAGCGCCTCGGCCGCCGATCACCCGGCGAACCGCTGCAGATACACGGCGTTCCGATCGCCGTCGGCGGGCTCGACGATGTTACACTGCGCTGCGTCGCCTAAGCGCCTGCAACGGGAAACGCCGATGAGGCGACGCCTGCTCATGCTGCTGCTCAAGCAGCATTTTCGCTGCCACTGGTGCGGGCTGCGGATGCATCCTCCCCGCCACCCCGATTGCCGCCGCCACGGCACCATCGATCATGTCGTGCCGCGCTCGAAGGCGGTACCAACACCCGCGACAACCAGGTCGCCGCCTGCTTCGCCTGCAACCAGGCCAAGGCCGACAAGCTGCCGGCTGAATGGTCGCCGCCGCTGCCGTCCGCGCCCGTGCCGCGCTGGCTTATGCGGCCGTCCCGCTGCTGTCGGGAGAATTGCGACGCTGAACATTGCGCCGCCGTCGCTACGGCCGCTCGGCTAGACCAACGCCGGCTGTTCGCCGCCATGCTTGTCCTGCCACCGCTGCGGGTCGAACACCGGCAGGGTTGCAATCTCCGCGCCGCGTTCGGCCTCGGCCAGGCGCAGCTCGTAGAGTTTTTGCAGATTGAGCCAGAACTCGCCGCTGGTCCCGAAAAACCGGCCCAGGCGAAGCGCTGTATCGCCGGTGACGCTGCGCTGGCCGTTCATGATGCCGGTGATCCGGTTGACGGGTACCTTGACCTGACGCGCCAGCTCGGCGGCACTCATGCCGAGCGCGTCGAGGTCCTCGCGCAAGGTCTCGCCGGGGTGGATGGGGGTACGGGCCACGGGCTATCTCCTCTCAGTGGTAATCGACGATCTCGACGTTTTCAGGGGCAGGCGCGCCTTTGGACCACTCGAAGCACAGCCGCCACTGATCGTTGATGCGGATACTCCACTGACCGTGGCGGTCGCCTCGCAGCGCCTCCAGACGGTTGCCGGGACGCGCCAGGTCGCCGAGCCCGGTCGCCGCGTCGAGCTGGTCCAGCTTGCGCTCGGCCGCGCGGGCAAACCCGCTTAACGCCGCGACCCGCTCGCCCCGGTAAAATGCCTCGGTGCGCTTATCCCGAAAGCTCGTGATCATGAGCTGCCGAAGTAGAAGTTTTATCCTTTACGTCAAGCGTAATTACTGGCTTCTGGAGGCGTGGTCTGAGGTATCCTCGTCCACGTTCCTGCCTGTCGGCGGCAGCCGACGATCCCCGGCACGGGCCTGTTTTCCCTTGAGCGCCTCGGGCGCAAATGAGCTGTGAAGTAGGACTGTCGCCTTGGCGGTAGGCCTACTTCACCTATCCTGCCCGTCTTTTCGACGCCCTTTTCTTGCCTGATCAGCGCCTAGCTTCTGCTCTACAATGCGCTAAGCTGCTCTATAACTGCCCAACAAGGTCGGTTAGGCAAATATAGGCATCTCCTGTGTGTTGTATGGGCAAGAAC
>CAXTTR010000342.1:0-3526 GCA_964247215.1 uncultured Sphingomonadaceae bacterium | reverse complement strand
GCTGCGACCCTATACACCTTGCGCCAACTCACAAAGGGCAGTATCACTGACCTACTCTTGGGGAGTATGCGTGATGGTAGCTGGCCTCGGTCCGGTTTCGCTCAACGATAAATATAAGTTCACCGAAGGCCGCGTGTTTTTGTCGGGGCTGCAGGCGCTGGTCCGCCTGCCGTTGGTGCAGCGTGCCCGCGACAAGGCGGCGGGGCTGAATACCGGCGGCTTCATCTCGGGCTATCGCGGTTCGCCGCTCGGCAACTACGATCAGGAGCTGTGGCGCGCCAAGAAGCTGCTCGACGCCGAGAACATCGTCTTCGTGCCGGGCATCAACGAGGAGCTCGGCGCAACCGCGGTGTGGGGCAGCCAGCACGTCGGCATGCGGCCCGGCGCGACGGTCGATGGCGTGTTCGGCATTTGGTACGGCAAGGGTCCGGGGCTCGACCGCGCCATGGACGTGATGAAGCACGCCAATGCCGCGGGCACCGCCCCGCACGGCGGCGTGCTGGCGATCGTCGGCGACGACCACGGCGCCAAGTCGTCGACGCTGCCGCATCAGTCCGACCATAATTTCCAGGCGGCGTTCGTACCGTTCCTGTCGCCGTCGTCGGTGCAGGAATATGTCGAATATGGCCTGCTCGGCATCGCGATGTCGCGGTTCGCCGGAACGTGGGTCGGCTTTAAGGCGACCGCCGACACCGTCGAGACCTCGGCGACGATCGACCTCGCCAGCGAGCGCCGCAGCATCATCCTGCCGCCGTTCGACTTTCCGGCGGGCGGCGTCGGCATCCGCCCGAACGATATCTGGCGCGAGGAAGATACGCGGCTGCAGCGCTACAAGGGCTTTGCCGCGCTGGCGTTCGCCAAGGCCAACGGCATCGACCGGACGGTGTGGGACACGCCGAAGCCGCGGTTCGGCATCGTCACCACCGGCAAGGCGTTCGCCGATACGATGGAGGCGCTGTCCGAGCTCGGCATCGACGCCGGGGTCGCCGCCTCGATCGGCTTGCGCGTCTACAAGGTCGGCATGCCCTGGCCGCTCGAGCCCGACGGTATCCGCAGCTTTGCCGAGGGCCTCGAGGAGGTCCTGGTTATCGAGGAGAAGCGCGAGTTCATCGAGCATCAGCTGCGCTGGCAGCTGTACAACTGGCGCGAAGCCGTGCGCCCGCGCGTCGTCGGCAAGCACGACGAGAACGGCGAGTGGCTGCTGTCGCCCGACAACGAGCTGACGCCCGGCACGATCGCGCACGTCATCGCGGCGCGCATCCAGCGCTATTACGATACCGACGCGATCCGTAACCGGCTGGCGTTCTTCAACGACCAGGACGCCAAGTCGGCGGCATACCAGGTGCCGATCAAGCGCAGTCCGTATTTCTGCTCGGGCTGCCCGCACAACACCTCGACCAAGCCGCCCGAGGGCAGCCGCGCGCTGGCCGGTATCGGCTGTCACATCATGGCGCTGTGGATGGACCGCGCCGAGACCTTCACGCAGATGGGCGGCGAAGGCGTCACCTGGGTCGGCGAAGCGCCGTTCACCACCGAGAAGCACGTCTTCGCCAACCTCGGCGACGGCACGTATTTCCACTCGGGGCTGCTCGCCATCCGCCAGTCGATCGCGGCAGGCGTCAACATCACCTACAAGATCCTGTACAATGACGCGGTCGCGATGACCGGCGGCCAGAAGCACGACGGCGAGCTGTCGGTCGACCAGATTGCGCAGCAGATGGTCGCCGAGAATGCCAGGAAGGTCGTCGTGCTGACCGAGGACCTGACGCGCTACGAAGGCATCACCCTGCCGTCGAGCGTCCGCCTGCTTGACCGCTCGGCGCTGCCCGCGATCCAGGAAGAGTTCGCGGCGACACCGGGCTGCACCGTGATCATCTTCGACCAGACCTGCGCCGCCGAAAAGCGCCGCCGCCGCAAGCGCCAGACGCTGGTCGACCCGGCGCAGCGCATCTTCATCAATGCCGCCGTCTGCGAGGGCTGCGGCGATTGTTCGGTACAGTCGAACTGCGTCTCGATCGAGCCTTTGGAGACCGAGTTCGGCCGCAAGCGCCGGATCAACCAGTCGAGCTGCAACAAGGACTACAGCTGTCTCAAGGGCTTCTGCCCGAGCTTCGTCACCGTCGAGGGCGCGAGCATCCGCAAGGCGAAAGCGGCCGACGTCGACCTGACGGGCGTGCCCGAGCCGCGCGTGCCCGCGGCGGGACACGGCTATAACATCATGGTCACCGGCATCGGCGGCACCGGCGTGCTGACCGTCTCGGCGCTGCTCGGCACCGCCGGGCACATCGAGGGGCTGGCGGCGACCACCGCCGACATGGCCGGCCTCGCGCAGAAAGGCGGCGCGGTGTATTCGCACGTCCGCCTTGCCGCGAAGGACGCCGACCTGACGAGCCCGCGCATCATCGCGGGCGGCGCCGACCTCGTGCTCGCCTGCGACGCGGTCGTGGCAGCCGACAAGGCGTGCCAGACTTTGATGGTACCGACCCGCACCGCGGTGGTGGCCAACGGCGACATCGCGCCAACCGCCGACTTCGTCCGCAACCGCGACCTCGACTTCCGCTCGAAGGCGGTCGAGCGCGCGATCCGCAAGGCGTCGAACCCGAACGCCTGCGATTTCGTCGCCGCCGACACCGTCGCGACGGCGCTGCTCGGCGACGCGATCGGCGCGAACATCCTGATGATGGGCTATGCGTGGCAACAAGGCCTGATCCCGCTGAGCCTTGCCAGCATCGACGCGGCGATCGAGCTCAACGGCGTCGCCATCCCGTTCAACCAGCGGGCGTTCGCGCTCGGGCGGTTGCTGGCGCACTCGCCGCAGACCGTCGCCAGCATGGTCGAGGCGGCGCGCGGTCCAGCGGTCGAGCCGCCCGCGACGACGCTCGATGAGATGCTGCGGCGGCGGGTTGCCGACCTGACCGCGTACCAGGATGCGGCCTATGCGCGGCGGTTCACCACGATGGTCGAGCGGGTCGCCAAGGCCGGCAACGATCAGCTGACCGAGGCGGTGGCGCGCAGCTACTACAAGCTGCTGGCGTATAAGGACGAGTATGAGGTTGGGCGGCTGTACAGCGACGGCCGCTTCAGGGCGGCGTTCGCGGCGCAATTCGCGGGCGACGTGAAGCCCCGCGTTCAGCTGTCGCCGCCGCTGTTCGCGCGTACCGACCCCGCCACCGGCCGCCCGCGCAAGTACAGCTTCGGCCCGTGGGTGTTCAGTGTGTTTGGCGCGCTGGCGAAGCTCAAAGGCCTGCGCGGCACGGCGTTCGACGTGTTCGGCTACAGCGCCGAGCGGCGGGAAGAACGCGCCGCGATCGGGGCGTATGAGGCGACGGTCGAGCGGTTGCTGAGCGGGCTGCAGCCGCACAATGCCGCGCTGGCGGTCGAGATCGCCGCGCTGCCGCTGAGCGTGCGCGGCTTCGGGCCGGTCAAGCACGCGGCGGCGGTGACGGCGGCGAAGCGCGCCGACGAGCTCTGGGCGCAGTGGCCGGGGGTCGAGGTGCGGGCGGCGGCTTAGCGCTCCCGCACCACA
>CAXTTR010000341.1:0-3530 GCA_964247215.1 uncultured Sphingomonadaceae bacterium | reverse complement strand
CGCGACGCCCGCCACCAACCGCGTTGCCCGCATGACCACCTCTCCCCCGTCCGATCGGACGCCTTGCTGATCCAAGCCACGTCCCCGCGCAAGCTGTTGCTGCGACGCAACACCGCGAGCGGATTGTCATGGGAGCGTCATTATCGGGTTGATGGGTTAACCCGCGCGCGGGCATGTACCCTGAATCCGAGCCGTATCAGCGGCCGAGCCACTCAAGGGTCGAAGGGGTTTTCGATGACCAACAGCTTCAAGTTGCGCCTGCTCGCCACCACCGTCGTCGCGGGCGTCGCCGTCGCCGCCGCCGCGCCGGTCTGGGCGCAGAACGCCAGCCAGCCGGGCCAGCAGCCGACCGCCCCGACCATCGGCGGCAGCTCCACGGCCGCGCTGCCGAGCGGGCAGCAGGGCACGGGTACGCCCGACACCGAGAACGCCCCGCAGAGCGAGGTGATCGTCACCGGGTCGCGCATCGCCAACCCCAACGCGACCTCGGCCAGCCCGGTCACCGTGATCAGCGCGCAGGAAGTGCGTCTTCAGGGCACGACCCGCACCGAGGACCTGCTCAACAGCCTGCCGCAGGTGTTCGCGAACCAGGGCGGCAACCTCTCCAACGGCGCGAGCGGCACGGCGACCGTCGACCTTCGCGGCCTCGGCCCGAACCGTACCTTGGTGCTGATCAACGGCCGCCGGGCCGGACCGGGCGATCCCACCGTGTCCGCCTCGGATCTGAATTTCATCCCCGCAACGCTGATCGACCGGGTGGAAGTGCTGACCGGCGGCGCGTCGTCGACATACGGCTCCGACGCGGTGTCCGGAGTGGTCAACTTCATCATGAACACAAAGTTCGAGGGCGTTCGCGTCGACGCGCAATATAGCCTGTTCGATCACGACAACAACAACGCCACCGCGCAGTCCATCTTCAACAGCAGCGCGGGGCGCGGCTTTCCGTTCCCGAACGGTCACACCGACCTCGGGGCGCAGCGCAACGTCACCGCCGTGATCGGCACCGGATCCTCGGACGGGCGCGGGCATATCGTTGCCTATGGCGGCTATCGCTCGATCGATGCGGTGACGCAGAACAATTACGACTACTCGTCCTGTTCGTTGGCGGAAAACGCGACCAACGGCCTCGGTTTCGCTTGCTCGGGCTCGGGCACGACCAGCCCGGCGCGCTTCATCCTGAACGGTGGCGCGGGCGCTTCGGTCACGCTTGATCCTGCCACCGGCAACACGTTCCGTCCCTATGTCGGCACGCGCGACGCGTTCAATTTCGCGCCGTACAACTACTATCAGCGCAACGACACGCGCTACACGGCGGGTGTGTTCGCCAATTATGAACTCAGCCCCCATTTCAACCCGTACCTCGAGTTCATGTTCATGGACGACGTGACGACCGCGCAAATCGCGCCGTCGGGCATCTTCGGCCAGATCATCAACATCAACTGCGACAACCCGCTCCTGTCGGCGTCGCAGGCCACCGCGATCTGCGGCGCGAACGCGGGCGTGGCGGGTGCAAGCAGTGCCGTGTCGATAAGCAAGCGCAACGTCGAGGGTGGCGGGCGGCAGAACAACCTGCGCCACACCGACTATCGCTATGTGGTCGGTATGAAGGGCGCGATCGACAGCGCGTTCAGCTATGACGTCTATGGTCAGCTCAGCCGCACGATCTTCTCCGAGAACTACCAGAACGATTTCTCGGTCAACCGCACCCGCTCGGCGTTGAACGACGTCACGCTCAACGGCCAGGTGGTTTGCGCCGATCCCCTCGCGCGGGCCGCCGGCTGCGTTCCCTACAACATTTTCCAGATTGGCGGGGTAACCCAGGGCGCGCTGAAATATCTCCAGACTCCGGGCTTCCAGCAGGGCTCGGTCAACGAGTATGTCGCCGACGCCTCGGTCACGGGCAAGCTGGACAAGTACGGGATCAAGTCGCCTTTCGCGAGTGAAGGGGTCGGCATCGCGCTCGGCACCGAATATCGCCGGGAGACGCTCCGGCTGCTCACCGATGCCGAGTTCAGCTCGGGCGATCTCGCGGGTCAGGGTGGTCCCACCCTGCCGGTGGCCGGTCAGTTCAGCGTGTACGAGTTCTTCGGCGAGCTCAGCGTTCCCCTGATCGAGGACAAGCCGCTGTTCCAGTCGCTCGTCGCGACCGGCGGTTACCGCTATTCGCATTATTCGACCGCGGGCAGCACCAACACCTACAAGGGCCAGGTCGAGTGGCAGCCGATCCAGCCGATCCGGTTGCGCGCCAGCTACAACCGCGCGGTCCGCGCGCCGAACATCCAGGAGCTGTTCTCGCCGTCTGGCCAGTCGCTCTTCGCGGGCTCCGACCCGTGCGCGGGCGCGGCGGTCAACGGGCTTGTCAACGGCAACACGGCGGCCGCTTGCGCCCGCACCGGCGTGACCGCGGCGCAGTTCGGCAACATCGTTTCGAACTCCGCCAATCAGTACACGCAGTTCACCGGTGGCAACGCCAACCTGACGCCGGAAGTCTCCGACACCTACAGCGCGGGTGCCGTGCTTCAGCCTGGCGGCTTTCTGAAGGGGCTCGTCGTCTCGGCGGATTATTACAACATCAAGATCAACAACACGATCGGCACGCCGGGCGCGCAGATCACGCTTAACCAGTGCGTCAACACCGGTAATCCGGTATTCTGCTCACTGGTGCAGCGCGACCCGACCAACGGCTCGCTGTTCCTCGGCACGGTCGGGCAGGTGGTCAACACCAACGTCAATGTCGGTCGGCTCCAGACGCGCGGTATCGACGTGGCGGGTAGCTACCGGTTCGACTTCGATCGGATCGGCTTCGGCCGCCTCGGTTCGCTTGGCCTCGACTACACCGCGACGTTCCTGGACAAGCTGATCGCCAGTCCCGGGTCCGTGATCAATGGCGTGTCGTCGTTCAATTGCGCGGGTCTGTACGGAACCGTTTGCAGCGCAGCCAACGGGCAGAACGGTTTCGCTCCGGCACCCAAGTTCCGCTCCAAGCTGCGCGCCACGGTTAACGTACCCGGCAACGTGCAGTTCTCCGTGAACTGGCGTCACTTGTCGGGTGTCAACGTCGATGCTTCGAGCACGAACGCGTTCCTCAGCAATCCGTCGGCGGTATTTCCGTCCGATCGTCGTATCCCGTCGTTCAACTATTTCGACATCTCGACGGCGATCCGCGTAGCGGATAAGTTCTCGCTGCGGGTCGGGGCGAACAACGTGTTCGACAAGGACCCGCCGCTGGTCGGCTCGATCAACCTGTCGGGTACGATCGGCAACGGCAACACCTACCCGCAGGTGTGGGACGCGCAGGGCCGCTATCTGTTCGCCGGGATCACCGTCGACTTCTAAGCCTCCTGGTAAGGGCATCCTCGGGCGGTGGACTTGCGTCCGCCGCCCGTTCTATTTGGGGCCGAAGTGACCACCGCCGCCCTTCTCGCCGCCGCCGATGCCGCCGCCGCACGGCGTGACCTCGGCACCGCCGCCGCGCTGCTGTCGCAGGCGGTCGCCGCGGATGCGTCGGACGCGGGCGCGTGGAAGAAGCT
>CAXTTR010000340.1:291-3533 GCA_964247215.1 uncultured Sphingomonadaceae bacterium | reverse complement strand
TCGCAATATTGCGAGCGATAACGTAGGAGAAAATGCCGACGCCGACGGCGAGGCCGGTCGAGGTCACCGCGAGGGCGAGTCCGAGGCGCTTGTCGAACCAGCGCTGCGCCAGGCCGAGGAAGGCGGGATAGCTCGCCAGATTGCCCACCGTCACACTAAGCGCGATGATGACGAGGAAGCCGCTGTAGGAGTTGGCGAGCGACAGGGCGGCATAGCTGCCGCAGCCGAGCGCGGTGCCGATCGCGATAATCCGCGGTGCTCCGAAGCGATCGACCAGATAGCCGGCCAGCGGCATGACCAGCGCGTTGAACAGCGCCGCCGTCGACAGGATGACCGAGAACTCTGTCCGCGACCAGCCGAACTCCGCCGTCACGGACTTGAGGAACAGGCCCATTGGCACCAGCAGGATGGCGGGCGTCGCCACGCTCATGCCGATGAAGCATCCGAACAGTACGATCCAGCGCTGCACCAGATACTCTCCCTATCGCACAAGAACGGTCGGCAGCACCGACGCCAGTTCATCTTTTACCGGAGACCCCGGCTCGAGAAACTTGACCCGGGAAGAGTGTCCTTACTGCCTTGCATCGTCCAGGATAACTCGCCAAGAACAATAGCCGGCGGGAGTGGCTAGGTGACATGAAGACTACTGCTCGCAGCCCGTTACCGCCGTCGACCGAGCCAATTATCCGGCCTCGCCGCATTAAGTTAGTCGACGAGATCATCGAGTCGCTGCGTCAGGACATCGTCACGCGCCGACGTCTCGACGGCGAGCGCCTGCCAAGTGAAAAAGATTTGTCCGATCGCTTCGGGGTGAGCCAGCCGACGATCCGCGAAGCCATCCGCGCGCTTGAAACGCTTGGGCTGGTCGAGGTCCTGCACGGCAGCGGCTCGTTCGTGCGCAGCCAGGGTGAGTTCGCGCTCGCTTCCGCACTGCAGACCCTGCTGCAGCTCCAGAGCGTCAAGATGATGGAGGCGCTCGACATCCGGCAGGTGCTGGGGCGGTATTCGGTCGAACTGGCGGCGGTCAACGCGACCGACGAGGAAATCGCCGGCATCGCCGCGATCTGCGCCCGCTTCGAGCACGCCAGTGACCTGAAGACGGTCGAAGATGTTATCGCCCAGATCATCGGCTTCCAGCGCGCCGTCGCTGCCGCCTCGCACAGCCCGTTGCTGCTGTCGCTCGAGGCGTTCCTGCTGGCGCTTTTGCATGAGGTGCAAGTCCAGTCGCTGAGCGGCCGCGGCGTGCGCTTCTGGCGCGCCCGCGCGATGGAATTCCAGCCGCACCGGATCGCCATCTTGGACGGCCTGCGCTCGCGAGACCCCGCCTTTGCCCGTCGAGCGATGGATGTTTACTTCGTTGCGCAGCGGCAGCGCTTCGAGCTGATCGAGAACCTGCGCGAGCTCAACCTGGCGGACCCGCGCCTGATCACCGTGATCGCCGACATGGTCCGGCAGTTCAAGGCATGAGCAGCCAATTGGCGATTTCACCTGTATCTCAGCAAAGCCTGAGCAGAGCATCGGCGTTCGCGTGGGCAATTTTGATCTTATCTCCTGGCGACACTGGCAGATGCTTAAGGAAATCCGCAGCCGCCTGATTTGAGCTAAACGGGTAATCTACCGAGAACAGGATTCTATCGGCACCAAAGGCGAGAAGCGCGGCCATGAACGGCGGCACGGTGAAGAAGCCGCTTGTCGTTAACCAGAGTTGATCGAGCAACGTCTGCGCCACCGAACGGTCAAGGTGCTTGGCGGCATATGTCGTAAAGACCTCGTCGGCTCGCCCCATCATCGCAGGCAACCCCTCGCCCATGTGGCCGACGATGAGTTTCAGCTTCGGATGACGGGCGAGCGCTCCGGATAGAACGAGCCGGAGAACGTGGACGGCGGTTTCGGCGTGCCAGCCGAAGCCTGGGCCGGAGAGCAGGGCCGGCGCTTCGCCGGGCAGTTCGGCATAATAGGCGTTGCGGATCGCTGCGGGCGGCGGGCTCGGGTGAAGATAGAGCGGCACGTCCAGTGCTTCAGCTCTTGCTAGAATCGGCTCGAAACGATTGCTGTCCAGAAAGAGCCCGCCAGTCGTGCCGTTGATCAACGCACCTTTCAGGCCGAGATCGATAACGGCGCGCTCGAGTTCATCGGCGGCGGCCTGCGGCGCGGACATCGGCAGGTGCGCAAAGCCGGTAAAGCGAGACGGATGATCGTTCGCGATCTGCCGCAATTCATCGTTGAAGTTTCGCGCGAAGCGCAACCCGTCTTCCGGCTCCATCAGATCGGCACCGGGACCTCCAGCCGAGAGGACCTGCAAACTGATGCCGGAGCGGTCCATGTCCGCAAGGCGCTCAGATCCCGCTTCCTCCAGTGCCTTAGTATGCGCCATGCGATCGGGTTGCTGGTCCGGGTGAGGCCAGCCACGGGCAACGAGCGTCGCAGGACTTATCCGGGCCATCATGCCTGGTGCGATAAAGTGCTCTTCAAGGGCAACGATGCGCATCGGGCATAGCTCCTCTCTTCCCGCGCATTCTATCCAGCTGACGAAAGCATGCCGACCTTTGACCGTCGATAGATGTCGTACTCGGATTGCACGAACTGGGCGTAGGTCGTCGGCGGCCGGCCGAGGAGCCAGGTCAGGACGTTGGGATTGCCGATGAAGTCGTGGCTGCTGTAGCGGGCGCTGATCGCGCGCATCAGCCGGGCCTGGTACGGAAACGCCTCGACATTGCCGTAGAGCGCCGTCAGGAAATCATCGCAGCTGATCTGTTCGACCGCGATATTGCTGCCGATGACCCCGGCGATGATCCGGCCAAGATCGTGCGCGGTGTACCGCCCGGGTGCGACAAGTTCATAGGTCGCTCCCGCATGACGTCCGGTATCGGCCAGCACGGCCGCGGCCACCGTGGTGACGTCGTCCAGACTGACCAGTGACTGACGCTTCTCCAGCGACCACGAGAGTCGGAAGATGCCCTGCTCGAACGCCGGCTTGAGCCGGTGCGGCAGCATGTAATTGGACGGCTGCAGGATTGTGAATTCGAGCCCCGACGATAGCAGGTGTTCCTCGATATCGCGCTTGATCTCGTGCTGGATGAGATCGGTCGTGATGGCGTGCAGCACCGACGAGAACACGAAATGCTTCACCCCGGCAGCCCGCGCCGCATCGACGGCGGCCAATCCCATCTCGCGCTCGCCGGGATGCAGTGTCGGGCCGACGTAGTAGACCTTTTCGACCCCCGCCATGGCCCGTGTTAGCG
>CAXTTR010000340.1:0-281 GCA_964247215.1 uncultured Sphingomonadaceae bacterium | reverse complement strand
GGTTCGGACAGGTTGCCGACCACAACGTCGGCGACCCCGGCGGCGCGCAACAGCGCCCCCGATGCTTCGCTGCGAACGCAGGCCCGCACCGTCGCGCCAAATGCCAGCAGCTTCGGCACTAGCAGCTTGCCCTGATTGCCGTTGGCCGCTGTTACCACGATCATGCGCTGGAACCCGACAGCCGCATACAGTCGGCATCGGCTAGCGCTGCATGCAGCTCCAGCAGCTCCCGAACCTCGGTCGCGGTGCTTCCGCGCGCGATGCCGCAGCGTGTCGCGATG
>CAXTTR010000339.1:0-3534 GCA_964247215.1 uncultured Sphingomonadaceae bacterium | reverse complement strand
CAGCGGCTCGTATCAACTCCGTCCACGATGCGCCTTTGCGGGGATCACCAGCTGCTCGACGAAGTTGCGCAGCTCGGTGATGCGATGATGAAAGTCGGTCACCTGCTCGTCGATGCCGAGCTGCCAGGCGAGATCGACCCGCGACGGCTCGTCAGCAAGCGCGGCGATCTTGGCAGCATAATCGTCGAGATCGGCGTGCCGGCGCGCTAGCCCCGCCTCGATCAGGTCGGAGGACTGCCGCCGCAATGCCGCCGCCGCCTCGCCAAGCGACAGCTCGGGATGATATTGCACACCCCAGAACACACCGTCGCCGTGCCGGATCTCGGCCGCCTGAACCGCGCTTATCGCATTCGTTGCAAGGCAAACCGCGCCGGACGGCAAACTCTCGACATCATCGCCGTGTACCGCGACGGCGTCGAAAGCCGCTGGCCGTCCGTGCAGCAGCGTATGCGTAACCCCGGCGGTGGTCGGCGTGATCCGCCGCGCGAAGCCCGCCTCGCGTCGTGGCATCGAGCGTACTGTACCGCCTGCCGCCACCGTCGCCAGCTGCAGCCCGGCGCACGAGCCGAACGACGGCACACCGGCGGCAAATACCGCGCGCATGAAGTCGACCTCGCGCTGGGTCTCGGGCTTGGGCTCATACAGATGCAACGGCGAGCCGGTCAGGATCACGGCGTCGTAGCTGCCGATCTCGACCGCCTGCGGTCGCTCGCCATCGGCATCGGCAGGCGTGATCCGGTCACAGTCTAGCACTGGCACGAAGCGCTGCAGCGTCGCGATGTAGCTCTCGCCGGAACTCTTGCCCGCCGAGGCGCGGCGCTGGTCACGCTCCGCCCGCGGCTCACCCTCGGCGATCAGAAAACGCAGGCCGTCAGCCATTACGACCTCGCGGTGGTTGGATAGCGCCGTAACTGTCTGGTGCCGCGACCGTTCCGAGTGCATTACGGCTGGCAGCGCACACACCGCTGGTAGGAGAGCAACAGCACAGCGGCGGAGAACGAACGTGCGGCAGCTCGCAGTCGCGGCGATGTTACTCAGTCTTGCCGGATGCGGGTCGCTTAGCGATAGGAAAGTCACGACCACGTCGCGTCTGCTCGACGGCTAGGGCGCTTCCTGCTCGCCAGTATCGAACCGTCGCGGTATGGCGGCGCATGGACGTCACAGCAGCTGTCACCAGCCGCCGCTCGATACGCGGCTTTCTCCCGACGCCAGTCGATCCGGCGCTGCTGCGTCGGATCATCGAAACTGCCGCGCGTGCACCGTCGGGCGGTAATTTACAGCCGTGGCATATCGATGTGGTCGGCGGCAGTGACCTCGACATGCTGAAGCAGACCATGGCCGCGCGGGTCCTCGATCCCGAGCGCGAGACGCCGGAGTACGATATCTATCCCCAGAATCTGCCCGAACCGTACCGCGGCCATCGCTTTCAGGTCGGCGAAGACCTCTACGGTGCGCTCGGCATCCCGCGCCACGACAAGCCCGCGCGTTTGCAGTGGTTTGCGCGCAACTTTCAGTTCTTCGGGGCACCGGTCGGACTGTTCTGCACGGTCGCGCGCAGCATGGGCCCGCCGCAGTGGAGCGATCTCGGCATGTACCTGCAATCGCTGATGCTGCTGCTCCGCGAAGCCGGCCTCGACTCGTGCCCGCAGGAGTGCTGGGCGGTGTATCCCGACACGATCCGCAAGTTTCTGGGAACGCCGCCCGAGCGGATGCTGTTCACCGGCATGGCAATCGGCTACCGCGACGATAACGACCCGGCGAACAGCTTTACCGCCCGTCGCGCCAGCCTCGCCGAGTTCGCGACATTTCGCGGGATTTAGCATACGCGGTGGATTGTCATGATCGCGGCATGGCGTGGTTGCCCAAGGCCATTCACGAACTGGGTTAAGATACTCGGCAGGAGCGTGATCCGCGAAATGACGCCGCCGATCAGCAAATTACGCTTAACCGTGGGTTTTCTCCCGTTATATCAATGATCCGGGCTAGCGGCGCGCGTCGCCTGACACTAATTTGGCGATGTAATGATGCCGACGAGCGCGGCAGAGCCGACGAGGAGGTCGCAATCCCGATAGTCATTAACGGCTTGTCAAAGCCGCTGCCCGCCGATCCCCGGGTTTCCCTGCTTGACCTGCTTCGCGATCATCTGGACTTGTCCGGCACCAAGAAGGGCTGCAACCAGGGGGCGTGCGGAGCCTGCACGGTACTGGCCGACGGCGAGCGCATCCTGTCGTGTCTGGCGCTGGCGGTGCAGTATGACGGCCGGCGGATCACCACGATCGAGGGGCTGCAAAGTAACGGCGTGATGCACCCGCTCCAGCAGGCATTCATCGAGCACGACGGCTTTCAATGCGGCTATTGCACGCCTGGTCAGATCTGTTCGGCGATCGGCATGGTCGCGGAGGCGAAGCGCGGGGTGCCGAGCAATGTCAGCGGCGACCTCGCGGGTGGGCCGGTAACACTGAGCCGCGAGGAGATCCAGGAGCGGATGAGCGGAAACCTGTGCCGCTGCGGCGCGTACAACGGGATCATCGACGCGATCAGCGAAACCCTCGTGGCGGAGATGGCAGAATGACCCCGATAAGCTACACGCGAGCGAGTGACAATGCCGACGCGCTGCGGCTTGGCGCATTGTCGGCTTCGGCCTATCTCGGCGGCGGCACCAACCTTGTCGATCTGATGCGCGAGACGATCGCGCGGCCGGCAACGCTGGTCGACGTCACCGGGCTGTCGACCACGATCGAGGAAACTGCTGCGGGCGGTCTGCTGATTGGTACCGCGGTGCGCAATACGGCGTTGGCCGAGCATCGCGCCGTCCGGACCCGCTACCCGGTGCTGGCACGCGCTATCCTGGCAGGCGCGTCGGCGCAGATCAGGAACATGGCGACGGTTGGCGGCAATCTGCTGCAGCGGACACGCTGCACCTATTTCTACGACACCGACGGCTCGCGCTGCAACAAGCGCGCCCCCGGCAGCGGCTGCGACGCCATAGACGGCTTCAACCGCATCCACGCCATCCTCGGCGCTTCAGACGCCTGTATCGCCACGCATCCGTCGGATATGTGCGTCGCGCTCGCGGCGCTGGACGCGACCGTTCACATCGACGGCGCGGCGGGTGCGCCGACGCTGCCGTTTGCCGAACTGCACCGGCTGCCGGGCGAGCACCCCGAGATCGAGACGGGGCTGCTGCCGGGCGAACTGATCACCGCGATCGAGCTGCCGGCACTGCCGATCGCGGCAAACTCGACCTACCGCAAGGTCCGCGACCGCTCGAGTTACGCATTCGCGCTGGTCTCGGTAGCGGCGGCGCTGGAGGTGACGCACGGCACCGTCGCAGACGTGCAAATTGCGCTCGGCGGCGTGGCGCACAAGCCGTGGCGCGCGCTCAAGGCGGAGGCGGCGCTGCGCGGCGGCCCGGCAACGCCCGAGGCGTTCCGCGCCGCGGCAATGGCGGAGCTGGCCGACGCCCGGCCGCTGCGCGACAATGGCTTCAAGGTCGAACTTGCCAGCAGAACGCTCGCCGCGATGCTCGGCGAT
>CAXTTR010000338.1:2992-3539 GCA_964247215.1 uncultured Sphingomonadaceae bacterium | reverse complement strand
GGTAGTCGAGCATACCATCGCGAGCCCGCCACAAAATCGCGGGTGTCACCACCGTCTCTTGGGCGATTTGTGCAATTGCTCCGGCCGCGACTGTGCCCCGATATAACTCGCAATCAACAATGCGATCCAATGAAAGACGAAAGCCGTCGTGCCACTCTACGCAGCAATCTAAAGACTCAGCGAATTGCTCAATCAACGTGCCTTGGAAGGATGGATCGAGAACGAGAGCCTCAAGTACCGGTCTCAAACTGCGAACGATAGATTCCTTGCTTAGCCAGAAAATGGATGACCGTGTTGCCGGCGACAACAATTTCTGGATGAAAGTTTAATGTGATAGGAAACGATCGGTGATCGTCGTTTTTTGGGCATAGCTGACCGAGATGCGCCAATGCCCTTTTAACCGGGTCGGTCATTCCTCAATAGAGCCCTTCGACTCAGTCGTGTCGATGACACGCAGTGATCGACAGCTTTTTTAGAAGCAAGCCGCAAAGCTGCCCGACCGTTGACTACCCAATGTCTACCTATCGCGACATTGACAAAACCAGCC